>CACWOS010000016.1 GCA_902762565.1 uncultured Prevotellaceae bacterium | reverse complement strand
TCGTAGATGACGTCGGAACACCTCAAAGATGACGTTAGCACGGGTCGAAAGTGCCGTACCTTTGGCTCACTTGCCTTAACGGGTACAAAGGTACTACATTTGCGAAGGGTGTTGTCCGACTTTGTCCGATAGACGCGATTTTTACCGCGATTTTTTTTTTGCAGCGGACGACAGCGGACTTTTTCGGATAGTCCGTTTTAGTCCGTGTCAGTCCGCTGCTAAAAACTTTTCCTTTTCTGCTCTTCCTCCCACGAACGCAGGATGATGTCACGGATTGGCGAGGCATTGAGGGCCTGTTGGTCCTGCAGTTCAGGCGGAAGGTCAATGCAGTAGTCCTCGCAGATGTAGCGGACGGCATAAGGTGGTAGTTTCTGGGCTTTCGGAGAGACACCGAAGATTTTGAGAATTTCCCGCCGACTGGCAAGGTATCGGCTGAAGGTTCGGGGACTGACGTCGGCCAATCGGGCCAACGTGCTCTTGCTGATAAATCGTTTCTTGTCGTAGTAATTGACCATAAGCTATTTGTTTAAAGATTCAAGAATAAAGTCTAAGATATCAATGCAACGTTCCTTTTGGTCGTTGGTGGCATGATCTTCCAATGTAGAGTCAACCGTGAGGTCGATGTCGTATTGACGACGGGTGACATCAACCAGTTCTTCGAAAAAAAGATAGGTGGAGAGGGTAGGGTCAGTACGCGGATAGAGCGTGACGGTACGTCCTTCCAAAGGGGCGAAGAGGTCTGGACTGAGATGAAGCGTGGTGGCGTATGCCATCCATATACATTCGGGAAACAACTCTGACAAGACAACCGCAGAAGCCTCGCTCTCTAAAATCGCAATTGATGGCTCACGGTTCATATTTAATGGTTCATGAAAAGCGACATCTTCCTTCATACATCTTCCATCAGACATCAATAGATGAAGTCCAAAGAGACAGTGCTGTACCTGCCAGTACTTGAGGAGCGGTTCACGTGTTTTCAGACGTGTGGATATCCATGAGTCGCCAATATGGGCATCAAGTGGTGTCTGCATGTCGTCAATCATCCAAAAGATAGGTTGTCCGCTTCTGGTCTTGCCGAGATAATAGCGTTCTGCTGCATGGTGCATGTGTTCGACAGTCAGTTTACCTGAGTCGATAAAAGGTTGGAAGAAGTCGAAGTCGTCGGCACGACAGACATCAATCATGGGCTTTGAAGGAAGAATGAAGTCTGACCGATGTCTGATGTCAGATGCAAGAGGGATGATGTGTAACTGTTGATTAACCATAGAAACATCCAGGCCGATTTCTCGTCCGATTGCTTTCAATGATGTTCTTGCTATCAGTTCTTTTAACTTCATACATCAAACTACTTCCATCTTACTTCATACATCTTCCATGGGCTAAGCCCCCCTCTAGGGCCCCTTTTAGGGGCCTAAGAGGAGGGGCTGTCGCCTGAGACGGCTGCCGTCTGATTGAACATATCTGTTTGAGTGGGTTGTGACTTCCCGGTTGGCAATTGCCAGACTGCTTTGCCATCCTTGTTTTTTGAACGTATAATAGCACCGCTGTCACGCATGTCGCGAAACATATTGTTCCACATCTCAGTACCACAGTTCAGCAACTTCTGAACCCTGACCTGCAAGTCGCTGTAAAACAGTGGTCCAGCCTTAAGTGCTTCATAGAAAAGTTCATCCTTTTTGGGATGGGGCTTGTTGTTATTGTCGAACCACAGATATTCCCGGTTCATATAAGGCAGTTTGTCTCCTGACTGGTTATAGCCTGTAACTGTAAAGCGTGTTGGTGCTTCACATATCACGGGCAGCTCTGATTCCGGATTCATACGGAAGAACATGAGTTCGCCAAGATCGTACTTACGCGTATGCGTTTGTTCGACCATGAAGATATTTTCGGGTTTCACCTTCTCGCACGAATATACCTCAAAAGCTTTGTTCATCAGCTCTGTGCCTATCCAGCCACGCGGGTTACGGTCTTCCGTTCCTTTATTCTGGTGAAGTACACAGACCATGCAACAGTTGACCTTTTGGGCGAGTCTCATGAGATCTTCCACAATTTCCTGTGCCTTTATGCCGTCATTGATGTCGGCTAACAGGTCACGTACACCGTCAAGCACCACAAGATCAGGGCGGTACTTGAGAACCGCTGACTTGAATAACCTCAGACGTTCTTCATAATGAAGACTGCGAACGTTGAACACATCGTAATAATCCGTGAGATTTGTGTGATCCGTGTTCGAAACCAACTTGATAATTCTGTTCTTCAGGATATCCTGCGTGGACTGCTCACTCTGTTCTGTATCGTACCATAGGCAATGAATTGGCAGGCATTGCCATATGCCATCAATATCGTCGAATGGACGCTGAATCTGTAACACTTCATCTTGTACACAACAGGCCATCAGCAATGTGTTGAAAAGTGTTTTTCCGCTCTTTGCCTTACCTGTAACGGCAACTAATTCCCCGCGTGGGAAACAAGGCTTGCCGAATATGCGGAACAGGAATTGCATAGACGGTAAATCTTTATCACACGTGATGCGAAGATCCTCCAACTGTCTTTCGTCATCTGATAATGATCTTTTGGCGACAGACTGTCTCACTAAATTTAATCCTTCATCATTCATAATATTTTCAACATTTGTCCGTTAATAATAATGATGTCCAATCGACACTGTAAAGGTACGGAGATCCGTCAATGTAAAAGAAAGTCTGTCCACAGGGCGGACACAATATATAATTATTAACAAAATTCAAACACAAAAGATGAAAATCAGATTTGTTTTAGACCCGCTGTCGGCTGCACATGAGCTGACAGCAACAACGCTGACGAAAGCAGACCGTGCTTTCTATCGTCAGCGTCGTACCATGGAGGATAGCTACGGCATGCCTCATGGTACTTTTTCTGGAGTCTAAAACGGAAAACTTGAGGACTTCGAGTTAAGAATCTCCCAGTTGATAGCCCTCTATCGGGATATCATGGGACATTACAAGGATGATCCTGAGCGACAAGAACAGGAATTCCGCGAATTAGTCGCCATGCTGAAAAAAGAAATCATGCCACCGTAAGGGCGGCATGACGTATCAGTATCAGAATTCCATGACTTTCTCGATGATGGGCGCCATGTCGTAGTATTTGTATTCAGCCAGTCGTCCACCAAAGGTGACGTGCTGCTCTTGATCTGCTAGCGCTTTGTATTTCTTGTAGAGTAGGTTGTTGCGTTCATCGTTAACTGTATAGAACGGTTCCATGCCAGGATGCCACTCAGATGAGTATTCACGAGAGATAACGGTCTTGGGGCATTTGTAGACATCGTCACCAAACATTTCGAAGTGCTTGTGCTCAATGATACGAGTGTACGGCACATCAGCATCCGTAAAGTTCATGACGGCATTGCCTTGGTAGTTAGGCATGTCGAGCGTCTCTTGCTCAAAGCGAACGCTTCGCCATTCCAATTGTCCGAACTGATAATCAAAATACTCATCAATCTTGCCAGTAAAGAGAATGTGGTCGGCAATGCCTTCCCAATATGGGCGGTCATCAAAGAAGTTGACATTCACTCGAGTCTCTATGCCATCCAAGAGCCCGTCAATAAGTTTGTTGAATCCTCCCATGGGAATCCCTTGGAATCGGTCACTGAAGTAGTTGTTATCATGAACAAAACGGACGGGCAGTCGTTTGATGATAAAGGCTGGTAAATCCGTACATTTCCGTCCCCATTGTTTCTCAGTATAACCCTTAATCAGCGTCTCGTAAATATCTTTACCTATTAACAAGAGAGCTTGTTCCTCCAAATTCCTTGGCTCTGTGATGCCGTCTTCCCGCATTTTTGCCAGAGCCTCTTGGCGCTGCTCATCAATCTTTTGGCGAGCCTCTTCCGGTGTTAATACCCCCCACATCTGATAAAAGGTGTTCATGTTGAAGGGTAGGTTATACTGCTTACCCTTGTAGTTGGCGATAGGGGAGTTGGTATAGCGGTTGAACTCCACGATACCATTCACAAACTCCCATACCTTTTTATTATTAGTATGGAAAATGTGTGCCCCGTACTTATGCACATTGATACCCTCCACATTCTCGCAATAGATATTGCCGCCCAGATGTGGTCGAACGTCAATGACCAGGCATTTCTTTCCCTCTTGCTTCGACTTATAGGCTGCTGTTGCACCATAGATGCCGGCACCAACTATCAGTAAATCGTATTCCTTCTTATTCATGAAAAACCTTTTTATTGCAAATATTTTATATTTTGCTATCGAATCGTTTCGCAAATCGACTTTGTTCAGATTCTGGTATCTGCAAAGTGTTGGCAACCTTTCTCCAGTCTTTAACTGCTATTTTAATAAGGTCAATAATACGTGAGGCTTTGGCTTTCGTGATATAATAATCATCACATGCATCTTGTAACCTTTCAAGACTGGCTTCATTTGAATTTACATCAACTCTGAAAGCCAAAGAAATTACTGATGTCTTCACTAAGAATGATGTCGCTATGATTCTTTAACCATATTTTATCGAAACAGAAACCATAGGTTCCATTCCCTCGTAGTCGTTCGTATGTTAATCGACCTACCAACTCTGGTTCTTCAAGCCAGTCAAAATCAGCATATATATATAACTCCCGCATACTTTATCCTTTTTTAGATGCCCGTTCACGATGCTTTAATCCTAAGTCTTGGAGAGTTCTTCCTAAAGGATCATCCTTGGCAATAAGCATAATATCGTCATCTAATTGCAGAGCGTATAATATTCGTAAGTAGATGCCGATGGCAACTGTTGGTGCCCCTTTTTCTACCCGCATCACTGTCAGTTCGGAGCATGTGGCTCTTTCTGCAATTTGGCTAATACTCAGATTCCGACGTAGGCGAGCCAGACGAATCTGCTCACCAACAATCTGCATTTTCTGTTCCAATTTCCTAGGCAGTTTAGTGCCACGAGTAGCCTTGGTCATATCTTAAACCATTATTTAGTACTGCAAAATTACAAAAAAAATTTATTATATGATAGGTTACTAGAAAAATTTCGCTTTATTTAACGGATAATGGATGTGATTATGCGCGTCGACCTAGGTCATCACTGGCACCATAGATGCCTGCACCAACTATCAGTAAATCGTATTCCTTCTTATTCATGAATAACCTTTTTATTGCAAATATAATAGTTATAATTGTAATAAACTCGATATTATGCTCTTTTTGGGGATTATTTAACGGATAAAATGATTGTCAAATTGTGACAAATATGTGCTTAGCAATCGTTGATAAATGCTGTGATACTGTTATTCAATTGGTATGTCGAACTGCCAGCACCAATTATAAACAGGATAGGGTTTCCCTTGAATGTTGATTCTCAGTGTTTCACCTTGGGAGTCACGCAGATTACCCCTTGGACCATGTAGTCGGCCACTTTTCATCTTCTCTCCGTTGACAGCATAGCGCACACGACAACTGTCTGGCTGTTCGGAACACAGAATATGTACTTTGTTGTCTTGAATGGTTACGAATTGCGCAATATTCCGGTTGTCTGGCGTAATGACGCTAAAGCCATAGTTCTCGGCTTTTGTCACTTGTATGGTGTCAATCCTCAATGGAGGACATGGTATGCTAAAGTCGATTATGACTTCTTCGCCCTGATGCTCGGCCTTGATGGGAAGTAGTCCCCGTGATTGTTTCTGATAATGAAGAATGTCCAAGACGGCTAAGGCAACAAGGCATCCATGCTGTTGGTGTCCTATCCCATCAATATGAATAGCTTCTCGTACAAAAGTGTAAGGGTACATAGGCCCACTGGCATGGTATCGTGGATTGTCGCGTACCAGTTCTAAAATAGCCTGTGGGATTGTCATCTCGGGACAATCGTAAGCAAACGCGTTAAAATTCTTGGCTCTGGCTACAGGCCCCGTCTGGTAGCAGATAATTTCAATATCTTGCTTTTGCCCGGCAATGTTCTTAACATCATTGTTAATGTCTTCGACGAGTTGCAAGAATAATTGCATGTAGTCTGTGTCGGGATAGTCCGTTACATCCGTCTCACCCTGCATCCAGCAGATTGCAGGCATGACAAAATCCCAGCCGCGTTCATGCGCTTCCTCGTATGCCGTTCGGATATCTTCAATAAACTTCTGGTAGGGCTTAGTGCCCTTACTTAAGTTGGCAATAGCAGTTGCCCCCTGTCCTCCAGGGAATATGCAGATGAGCGTGTCGCTGCCAGTTGAATCAGCCAATATCTTTGCCATATTGTATATAGACAGTTCGAAGGCTCGTTTTTGGTATCTTACCAGTTTCTTGGTAAACTCCTTCAGCCCGTCATTCTCAAAATACCCGAATTGATGATCTAAGTTCTCTGTTACTATACGTCCATTTGCATAGACTGCCAATGAATCGAAGTCTGTCAGACGTTCTGCTTCCTCACCCAATGCTAGGCTTTGACCGTAGACAGGGATGCAAAGAACTACTCTATGGCTGTGGTTTTTCTGGCAAGCCATGAAAAGAATACTTGCAATCAGAAGTATTATCGCGGTCAATTGTTTCATACTGCTTATCTTTTAAGTTTCCTTGCAAAGGTAAGCGATAATACTATATTAACAAAATTTTTTCTCCTTTTTTTCCCCCTTTCGATTATTTTTTCGTAATTTTGCCGAATAGAATATTGATGTGATGCAGAGATGAGAGTCTTTATGGTTCATGAGGATCCTTGGCATGCAGGGAATCCATATATATATACTCTGATTGAAGGGATTCACCAATCTCATCCGGACTGTGAGTTGGCATGGGGAAGGGACTCTTTTTGGAGTGAAAATATCTTTACCTATTAACAAGAGCGCTTGCTCTTCCAAATTCCTTGGCTCCGTGATGCCGTCTTCCCGCATTTTTGCCAGAGCCTCTTGGCGTTGCTCATCAATCTTTTGGCGAGCTTCCTCTGGTGTCAATACCCCCCACATCTGATAAAAGGTGTTCATGTTGAAGGGTAGGTTATACTGCTTCCCTTTGTAGTTGGCGATAGGGGAGTTGGTATAACGGTTAAATTCCACGATACCATTCACAAACTCCCATACCTTTTTATTGTTCGTATGGAAAATGTGTGCTCCGTACTTATGCACATTGATGCCTTCCACATTCTCGCAAAAGATATTGCCGCCCAAATGTGGGCGAACGTCAATGACCAAACATTTCTTTCCCTCTTGCTTTGCCTTATAGGCTGCTGTTGCACCATAGATGCCGGCACCAACTATCAGTAAATCGTATTCCTTCTTATTCATAAAAACTTCTTTATTGCAAATATCATTTCCAACTTCTATACCAAAGGTGACAATGTTCACATCATGATTCTTGTTGAGTTCTTTGGCTGTCACCGCAGTCACCCGTTGCAGCCTCCCATAGAGAAGATGGTTTCTATGAGGGAACAGATTCTCTTCATCCTTCTAATGCTTTAAAGAAATCTTCTGCGTACCTTTGGTGATTGTAATACTTTGAATGTTGAATGGCCGCATGACTCATCAGTTGTCTTTTTTCAGGGTGTTCATAAAGGTCGCAAATGGCATCGGCAAGGTTATTAACAAAATGCTCATCCGTCTTCAGTATGATGGCATTATCTTCAGTCACTTCCTCTGGAATGCCTCCACGACGTGTCGTAATGATAGGTAGTCCCATAGCTTGCGCTTCTAAAACAGTGTTTGGACAGGGATCATCCCACAATGAGGGAATGACGGCAATATCAGAAATCTTTAGATACTGTGGCATCTGAGCATAGGGGATGAATCCCGTAAAGATAATGCGTTCTGTGATGATAGCCGCCTTCTGTTTCAGTGATTTGATGAAGTCATCCTCGTTTGCGGAGTCTCCATAGAATGAACTACCTATTACGAGCAGTTTAATATTATGATATTGTGATAGTCTGATGATGGCGTCTATTAGTTCGGCTACACCTTTCTCGCGGGTGATACGTCCACTGAAGACCATGACAAAATCATTATCAGACAATCCTAATTGCTGGCGAAAAATGGTGGTTTCAATATTTTGGGAAAAAGCAGTGAGATCAATACCATTTAATATGGTAAAACATTTATTATCGTTAGGGTTGATAGTACGAACACAATTGGAAATGTAATCCGATACAGTAAGAATGCGCGATGACTTTTCATATATTTCCTGATAGCTTTTCGCTTGGTCGTTAAGCAAGTCATTGTGAAGATAGACAAATAGTTTGGTGTTATTTGGAACATTCATGTTGGCTGCATAACCTGGACGGTTGTCAAGTAATATGATGTCATAATGCTCTTTGTTCAATAGTTTCCAAGCTTTCCGAAAATAGTATTCTATCGTACGATGATAGTATCCTTCTCCGTGAAAACGTTCATAAACATTCTTGCATATTTTAGCCCATATGCTTTTGGTATTTATATATTTATAATGATTAATCTTGGACAGTAAAGCAGGATGCCCAATAATCTTATCGTCCCAAACACTAAATACAGTCATGTCATGCAAATGGTGTTCGTTATTGTACTTCAGATAGAAGTCAATATGATTTTCTACGGCACCGCCATTGACTGCAGGAACTGGTAATATACCAGATGTGAGAATTGCTATCTTCATTTTTCTATTATTGAGCATTATTATGCAAAGGTATCTTTTTTTTTAGAAAAAAATATATAGTATCCATTTTTTTTTGTATTTTTGCATTAAAAATAAGGATTTGTTATGATTATTAAGGATTTGCTTCATAGTTTTTTATGGTTTATATTAAATAATACCTATAAGTATTGGCCGGATAGTTTATGGCTAAAAGTCTTGTATCGTGCAAAGCTTCATCGTAATTTGAATCTGAAAACTCCTGTCCGTTTTACAGAGAAATTGAATTGGCTTAAGTTGCATGACCATAATCCACTCTATACAAGGCTGGTGGATAAATATGAAGTCAAGCAATACATCAAGGAGAAGCTTGGCGAACAAATGGTCATCCCTTCATATGGTGTCTGGGAACACTTTGATGATATCGACTTCGACAAACTCCCCAATCAGTTTGTCTTAAAATGCACTCATGATTCTGGAAGATTTTGTATTTGCAGAGACAAAGCCGTCTTTGATGTGGAAGGTGCTAGGAAGAAACTGGAAACATCGCTGAGAAATAATTTCTTCTGGTGGACACGAGAATGGCCTTATAAAAATGTTAAGCCACGCATTATTGCAGAAAAGTATATGGAAGATGGGGAAAATGATGTTCTAACAGACTATAAATTTTTTTGTTTTAATGGGATCCCTAAAATGATGTATATTTCAAAGGATGTATCTATTGATCCACGTACGGATTTTTTTGATATGGAATGGAACCATCTTCCTTTTAGATTAAAAGATCCGAATGCAGACATAGTTCCCGAAAAACCAAGCCTTTTTGAAGAAATGAAGGAAATCGCTTGTAAACTTTCTAGTGGAATACCTCATGTTAGAGTTGACTTATATGTGATTAATAATCATATATATTTTGGGGAAATGACTTTCTTTCACAATTCCGGCATTTTTAGTGTGACGCCAGATGAATGGGATTACAAAATCGGAGATTGGCTTGATTTAGGCACTTGTAAGAATGGTTAACTATGGGCTTAAATATTGTCGAGCCAGTATTTAACCGTATTCTCTCCGTTCTCGAAAGAATAAAAACTCTCGACTTTCAAAAAACTATCTTTCTGAATAATCTGGTCTTTTGCCTTGAAACAGAACAAAGGTTTCTCGCCAATGAAGGATGCCCACCGGCTATATGTGCTCCATGGCCCCATTATTTTGTCGCATAATGATAATGTATATAAATCCAGCATATCTCCAGAAGGCTCTTTTCCAAAACGAAAACAATTGCAATCAGGGAATATGTCTACGGAGAACTCAGCATTGCTACTGATGAAAAATGCTACTCTTTTTTCTGCATAGAGTTGTTTTACTTGGAGCATGAAGGCATGAAATTCTTCAAATGTATAATAATACTTTCCTCCTTCAAAAGTTATGTAGTCGCCATGACGAATATGGACCCCCACAACTATGTCTGCCTTTTGACGAATATTTGTTATGAATGCCTCAGCCTTCTCTGTGATTTCCTTTCTTGGCTGGAATATAAGCTGTAGTTCTTTTTTTGTTTGTACGAGATAACGCGTATCTTCCATGGTGTCCCATCCCTTCTTAAATCCTAGAATATTGAATATCTTGTTGCACAATTGATTATGTGTCACAACCCATGTCAAATGTTTGTACCATCCCCAGCCTTTGGGCATTTTTAAGAACCAGGGCTGCCAAAGTGGGAAATAGATGAATGGGGCGTGTAATAGGTTTGGGAAATCTTCTATAGTCCAATCATAGAATAGTATAACCATCCGTTTTTGTTCGGCTATACATTGGGCGACACTAGTAACATATGTCCAAAGTCGATTACATGTCTGACCAGGTGCATCACAAATAACTCTCATAGATTATTTTTTTGCAAAGATACATTATTATTCTCAAATTAACAAACTGTTCAAAGATTTTTTAGTGTTTATTTTGTCGATATGAAAAAAAGTATTAATTTTGCAGATGAATGAATGAATAGAAATTTGAATAGCGAAAGACTCTTATGGCTCGATTGGATGAAGGTGTTGGCTATCTTCTCTATTATCTGGGGACATTTCTTTTCAGAAGGCCATTTGTATCTGTATGTCTTTAATGTTCAGGTTTTTTGTGTGATTTCAGGATTCTTGTATAAAAAAGCATCAAATTGGAAAACTTGTGTTAAGAAATGCTTTTGGCAGTTGTTTGTCCCCACGGTCATTATGAGTATTATCATGCAACTTGAAGCTTACTTGCGTTGCCTTGCTCTTGGACATCACTATGACATTTCATGGCCTTGGTTTTTCCAATGGTTGTTGTTAGGTCACCGGTGGTGTATGGGGCCCTGCTGGTATTTCTATTCGCTGATGGTGATGAGGCTTATCATGCAAGCCTTGCCAGAGAGAAAGTGGGCATACCCTTTGCTGTTTGTCGCCTTATCTGCTGGTGCTATCTATCTGCACTCTACAGGCATTGAAATTAGCAATGCCAACACTAATGTGCTTGTATGCATGCCGTTCTTCCTTATTGGTGTTTCCCTAAAACCACTAAAGAGCATTGCACCGCAACTACATAATTATTCTGTGGAGGTAATGTTATTCGCTTTAGCCGCTGTTCTGATTGTGTTGTGCGGTAACAATAATGGATATGTGTGGATGTATCTTTGTGGATATGGCTACAACTATATATTATATATAATAGGCGGACTGGCTGGTACCTTGTTGCTTTATGTCATCTCATTGTGGCTCTGTCGTCTTCCGTATCGTAATATGATCATAACAGTGTCAAAGGGATCTATTCTTATTATCGGCCTTCACATTATTATTGTGCGTCGGTTGACAGAACTGCCTAACCGCATGTGTGGCGAGGACTTGATTTTTTCCTTGCTAATATTGTTTAGTTTTATTCCTATTATTTGGCTTACTGAACTCTTTTTCCCTTTATTGTTAGGACGACATAAATAGTTTTTATGGATAATACTTCGCAGTTGCGTTTGGAATATATAGATCTTTGCAAGATTTTTGCAATGTTCTTGGTAACGATGGCTCATTGTGCTCAAAAACTTAGTGGAAATCTTTATCCAGAGATGGTTCTTAGCAAGGATTTGTTTATCTCTTTTAATATGCCGCTTTTTATGATTGCTAGTGGTTTTGTAATGAACTTGTCTAAGATAAGAGCAACTCCAGTAGTAGATTTTGTTACAAATAAATTTGTCCGGCTTATAGTTCCAATGACTACATGGTATATTGTCCTTTATATTGTAATGCATCCGAGATATGTTTGTTATTGGGACGCATATTGGTTCTTGTCCGCAATGTTTATCTGTTTTGTGACGATTAAGCTCTTGTCTAAATTGATAATTTTTGATGTTCCTTTGTGTTTTGCATCCTTAATCGTTTTAACGATAATCCCGCTTACGTTTTTAGAGAGGAGCTGCTTCATGATTCCTTATCTTTTTACTGGATACTATCTCAGAAGGTTTATTTCTCAAATAAATACAGTATTGGTTGTTTTCTTGTTTTTAGCTTATTGTTTGATGTATTATTTTTGGGATGTTCGTTATTCAATATACAATTCTCCTTTTTTCATTTGTAATATTACTTTGGATTCTTTATTCAGTCTAGTTTTTCGTTTTTTGATAGGTGCTATTGGAGGAATAGCATTAATTGGTTTGATGCGTATAATTGTTGAAAGAGTTAATGGAAGGTGGATAAAGAAAGTTGCTAAATA
This sequence comes from uncultured Prevotellaceae bacterium, assembly GCA_902762565.1. Taxonomy (GTDB): domain Bacteria; phylum Bacteroidota; class Bacteroidia; order Bacteroidales; family Bacteroidaceae; genus Prevotella. Next base: position 41,723 of record CACWOS010000016.1, on the reverse strand, counting down.
TGGGCAATACACATTGGTGTTTTATACTATGTCCTTTGTGCTAAATGCATTATTGGATAGACTGGTTTGGCGAATAGGGTATATTACAAGACCTGAAGTCTTAGACCTTGTCGCTGGTAGTGTCTCGTTATTAATGATGCTGATGATGTACTTTTTTCAAAAGGGAATTGAAAGAAATAAGATATTATGCCTTTTAACAGGTGTTTCTTATCGTTATAATTAGTCGTTGAAAACTCTTGCGATTAGTTTGATTGCCAACTTCAATAGATTGCGTTTACGAGGTATTTCACAGATATCAAACAGTCTATATAGACTAGTGCGATCTAAATTAGATAGCGTAGAATAATCGTTGTAAACTCCATATGGTAAAAAATGATGGAGATAATCGTTGATTTCTTTTCTGTTCATTTCGTGCTGTTGTTCTGACAGTCCTCCTTCTTCTCTGCGGCAAACTATGTCAGGAATGAATTTGACTCGTTTCCCTTCACCAACAATCTTTTCTACGTAAAAAATCCAGTCACTGACCAGTCTGTGGCTCTCATCGTAAGGTGATTTTTCAAAGAGCTCACGTTTGATAAAACTGCTTTGATGGTCCAGTGTCGCTACAAAGAAATGAATCATAGTTATCCTTGGCGGCTGGATAGAGGCATGCCCCAATTGCTTTTCTTCATTATAATGGTAGTCACGACCAACAATAAAATCAGCGTCATATTTATAATTTGATACTTTCTCCAAAATATCTGGAGCATAGAAACAATCTCCAGAATTCATAAAGTTCAAGTATTCACCTTTTGCTTGGACAATACCTTTGTTCATCGCATTGTAAATTCCCTTGTCAGGCTCTGATACCCAATAGTCAATCTGAGTGTCGTATTCCTTTAAGACATCAGCACTACCATCGGTAGAACCTCCGTCAATGACAATGTACTCATAGTCATGGAAGCTCTGATGAATCACACTCTCAATGGTCTTGCGAAGTCCGTCCTTGTTGTTGTAGTTGACAGTTATGATAGAATATTTCATCGTTTTCTCATGTTTTTAATTCGGTTGAAACAGTCTTTAGCGCCTTTGGCAAAAAGTAAGGTTGCTGACAAATCGATTGTAAGGAAAATAATCATGCCAACAGCACTATAAGTCATCCAGTCCCATATGGTACGATAGGGACTGATGGGAACTAATTGGATTAAATAGAGAGAAGACCCTATAGCAAAGGCTGAAATGACATAGTTGCGTATAACGTTTTGCCAATAAAAACGTACCGATTTTTTGAAACCGGAAGTAAATAGGTAGTAGGGCTTCCAAAAAACCACAATGGGAATTAGACTTGCTAACTTGCCTAATAAAATACCAATAATGCCCCATTGAAGACCGCAAATGATGGTAACGCCAACATTGATGATAAGTTCGGCCCAAGCTGACCAGACATCAGCATATAGTCCATGGGCATAATTAAAAGAATCGACGGAATTGCGGGAATTGGTAATGTAAATATAGGCAACCAAGAGAATGAGAATGTGGTTGTCCATGATGTAATCGAAGCCTAACCAATGTGAAACAAAAGGCTCCAAAAAAGCATAGAGCGAGAATGTCAATGTCGCTGCAATGGTATGTTGGATGGTAGTATATTCCCAAAAGACCTTTAGCATGTGCTCTTTGTTCCCCTCAGCAACAAGGTTCCCTACACTGGCACCCACGCTGCCAGTGACAGCAGAGAACATAGATATTAGTTTTGAAATAATAATCATGTAGTTGCCATAGTATGCAACCATTTTTAATGACACAAAGAGGAAAATGAATAATTCATCACTTTTGACCAATACAAAATCCTTAATTTTATGAATAAAGACCTGTTTCGTTTTAGTGATGATTTCGGGATAATGCTTGAGTAAGAGCCTTCCTCGTGATTTGTCGACTTTTAACCACGGATATTCTTTATTTATTTTCCAATTGAGAATAATGCAACCTATAATGCCGAAAAGGAACTCAATGGCTACCCATACATACAAGTTCTTGTAGTTGTATGCAAGATAAATCTGGAGAATCAGTTTGACGAGTCTTGCAGATTGATAATATATGGCTACTAAATAGTTCTTTTGGTCGGCACCAAGAAGTATTTGACGATAATTAATAAAGTAGCCAATGAGCGATGAGCCTAGAAATGAATAAAAGGCAAAATAGATGATGTCAAGCTCAAGTGCTGCATTTGAGAATATAAGTGGGAAAAACAAACTGATGATAAAGGCTCCTGTAAAGATAATGCAGCCAATCCAATTGTATAAATAGCCTAAAACAGAAAGAATGTCCTGAATCTCTTGTCGATTGTTACATTGTATAGGTTTAAAAAGAAAATAACCGATACAGGCTGAAATACCTAACTCTGACAGATTGAGATAGCCAAGGATATTGTTTAGTGTTCCCGTAAGTCCAATAAATTCAGCTCCTAAATTGTTAAGAAAAATTTTACGCGAGAAGAAGGTCAAAAAAAGTGATAGGAAGTAAAAAATTAGATTTACTTCTGCATTGAGTATGCTTTTATGAACTCGTCCTCCCATGAACTGGTCTTTCGGTTATTCTTTCTGCAAAAGTACAAAAAAAAAATGTGAAACAAAAGAAAAAACTTATTTTTGATCCACATTCATACCATTTTTCGCAAAGTAATCTTTTGAGATGGCTTGTATTATATAATAATCTAAGATTTTATAGCCCTTATGGTTCAGATGTATCCCATCTTCTTGATAGAGTTGGCGTGAATCTTTAAAACCTGTAGGGTTCCATTTCTTTTCTTCGATAACTATAACTTTCTCTTTGTAACCGTTTAGCTCAAGCATTGACTGAAGAGCTTGTCGGTATTCCTTCCGACAATCTAAACTACTGCCGGTGACTAACATAGAAAATCTTCTGAGAAGTTTTTGCTTGAACGACGATTTGTTATATACATATTCAATGTCATAATCTGGTATTTCTAAAATAACTGGAACAATATGATTCTGAAGAAGGAAATCAATAATAAGATGGATGTGGTGTTGATAGAAATTTTGTCCAATTTTTAAATTTGCGTCATTGATTCCTGCAGAAACTATACAATAGTCAGGAACTCCATCTTTGAGAGTTTTATGTATAGAATTAGTTGTGGAGATAGCGGTACATATTTTTTTACTCGTTGCACCAAGTATTCCTGCAGACATCACTTTAACAGGTCGTTGAAGGTTAGAAGATAAGTTTGATTCGATAGTGCATGGATGCTGGTGATGATAATAAGCCCAACTGTCTCCTATAAAGGCAATTCTGAGAGTATCGCTTTGGTAATGTTTTATCTTATAGGTATGGATTCCTTTGGATATGGAGAAATATTTATGGACTGTAATAGTAATCCATACAATAGGTACAAGTATACCAATTATTGTGATAATCCATTTCCAATGCTTCTTCATATTTTGTCTTAATCTCTATTGCCTGTGGCAATTTTTAAGAAGTAAGGCCATGTCCTTTTGGCCATGTTGTAGATACAGATGGTGATGAGGGTAACGGCTATGACACTTATGAAGTACAAGCATATATGGGTTAAGTCTGAAAATCCTGAATGCAGGAGGACAGGTTTGCGGAATAATGCAACAATAGGCAGGTGTATACAATAGATAAAGAATGCCATATTAGATAATGACTTCCTAAATAGGTGATGTCTTATAAGAAAAATGCCAATAATGGGAATGCATATGATATTTGTAAGGATCGCTAGGCGATGAATTTGTAAATTAAAAAAGACGGGGTAGATTGTGTTCGTGAGAATATCAGCTATCCCTAACATGAAGAATAGTATTACAAAGATGGTTTTGTGTTTATCTATAATTTTCATTAAATTTGTGTTTGTTATAGGAAAGTAGGCTCCAAAACAAAAGGCCATGACAGATTCAATAGCCAACCAAAACCCAGGATATAGTATCCATAAAAGACAAACGGCTAACGGCAGACTAAATTTGGTGTAATATATAATTACCTTGATGATAGGGCTTATAAGACATAGTAGAAAAAGGTTTCGAACGAACCACATTGGAGGATATACAGGTTTGCCATTACCATACCCCCAGTCGCCACAGTCCCAATATGCTCTGACATAATCAAGAAGGCCATATTCTGCTATGCTTTTTACCTGATTAATCAATAAGTCGTAACCGAGGAAAAAGGCAAAAATGAATGCCAAAAGCATAATGGTATTCCATAGGAAATAGGGGATGAGCAATGTCTGGATTCTACTTCTAATCTTTTCAGCGTATGTCTTGGAACTATAAAAGAACCATAGACCCGCAATGAAGAAGAATGCTGGGACACCGGTTTCTCCTATCCAAAGAGAAAAAGGATATATGCACTCAAAATATAGCTGATGATTCGGAATCGAAACAATTGTATGAGAATGATAGAAGATAATCGTTATGGCAAGTGGAAATCTCATACATGCAACGGAGGATGACAGACGCTTGAAACTATCGTTGCATGTCTCCTTTTGGGTATTCTTGTCCGTTGTGGTTTCCATAATGCTATTTCTCATGAGTCGTATGTATGAATTCTGTATTCTTACGATCAATTTTCAGAATATTTAAAATCATTCTCCAAACAAGTTTAGGAAGGGATAATAACTTTCCGAATACGGAATGACTGCGCAATTGCTTGGGTGTGGCGACGTATAGGGCAATGCAAATAGTGATGAACAAGCACCACCACATAATATACCATGAGAGAGAAAACAACAATGAGAATGCTGTCACCAAAAGGGACATGCCAAAAGCGCCAACCACAAGCATGGAGCGTGGTATTAATGCCTGTTGGATAGTCTTGTCAATATAATCGATATTTGCAGCCAAAATGGCCTGTGGAATATAGGGTAATAGATTGAAAAGACTTTGTATTTGAACTGTCATCCAACGTAGACGTTGCTTCTGAAAATTGTCCTTATTTGAAACTTTTTCATCATAAACATGGATGCTTGGCTCGTATTTGATAAAAATCCTGTCCTTAAGCAGAAGAGCTTCCAATTCTCGGTCCTCACCTGCGGTGCTGAGTTTATAGACATTCTCCTTGAACCAATGGAAATCAAAACACATGCCAGAGCCAATCAGAGCTGACGATAAGCCAATACGGTTATGGGCCTTTCGGAAAATAGTGTTGTTGATTTCTTCACTGACACCGTCAAGCACAGCGATATCATTGTCCTTGTTCTTGGCACAACGGTGACACTGAATGGCTCGATAGCCATGGGCACAGGAGTCGTTCAGCTTCTGCAAGAAATCAGAGTTGACGACATTGTCGGCATCCATAATGATGATGTAATCGAAGTCATCCTTAATCTGATCCATGGCATATTGCATAGCTTTGGCCTTGCTGCTTTTTTCAAATACGGGTTGCAACAGGGTGATGGGAAGTTCGCTCAGAGCCTGATTGGTTTCGGGCTTCATATGATCGGAAATGACTGCGACATGGAAAGCATTGTAGGGGTAATATTGTCCTAAAAATGTGCGGACAGAGGGAACGATGACGCGATCCTCGTTATAGGCAGGGTAGAGTACTAAAAAGGTGGAATACTCTTTTTCGCGCATAGCCAACTTTTTGCCTGTTAGGAACAATGTAAATTCGTTGACGCGTTTCTTCCAAAGTGTAGATACCAAAGCAAAGAAAAGGATATATAAAGTAGAAGCTGCCAACAACAGCCAGACAAGTATGTCGATGATATGTATGAAATGCCAAATCATAATGATTGTTATTGTTTAAGATTGACGGCTTCAATGAATTTTCTGCCTAATTTGAATTTATGTAGGATGGAACTCATTAACACAATGGGAATCTTGAAGAAAGTACTATCCCATTTCTCGTCTACTAAGTAGTTGGGGGTTGCCATCGCGAAAATAAAGAGCACAATAGCAAAAAGTGCCCACCACTTGACGGCTAATGTAAAATAGATAAATGGCATGATGATACACATGAAAAGAATGATGGCCATCATCACCATACGAGGCAATAACATCCACTGGAACAACTTATCAATCAAATCATAATGCTTCTGAATGATAGCCTTAGGCAGATAATGAAGATTACGGAGTACTGCGCGCCACTGTTTTATAATCCAATTACGATGCTGCCGATTAAACTCCTCAGCTTGACGAACCTTTTCGCCATATACAACGATTTTGTCGAAATAGTCAATATAGATATGATGGCGAATAAGCAGAGCTTCTAATTCTTTATCGGCCCAATTGATTTTTGCGGTAAGTATCTGTTGTTTGAACCATTCAAAATTGAAGACCATACCTGAACTGGCCATAGCAGCAGATAGTCCAACACTGATATGACCACGACGGAAGATGGAATTGTTGATTTCTTCAAAAATAGCGGAGAGACGGGCAGATACCGTGTCGCGGTTAAATGAAACTTTATGGGCCTGAATGGCTTTGGTTCCAGCAGATTCGTAAGCATCGTTCATCTGTTCCAAAAATTCTGGTTCTACCACATCGCCAGCGTCCAGAATAATCACTGCGTCATATATTTTAAACTGTGGTAAGTTGTTAATGGCTAATTGCAAAGATTTTGTTCTGGAACTTTTGGCATAGTTAGGAGTTAGTAAAGTAACGGGCATTTGAGCCAAGTGAAACATGGTAATCTCGTCCTCATGATCAGCAATGACCGTGACGTCGAACAAACGCTGAGGATAGGTCTGTCCTAAAATGGAGTTAACCGTCAATTCTACGCTTTTGCCACTCTTATGGGATGGAATTAAAATAATGAAACGATTCTGATTCTTGGCTTTGGGGGTTTCATTGTGACGTGCAAACATAGAGGTAAAAGCAAAAATACCTAAGTATAGCACGGTTAATGCTACTAATATGAATATGATTAAATCAGTGTATGTTAATATAGTCCAGAAATCCATGCTTATCAAATTGAGAATTGAGAATTGAGAATTGAGAATTAATAAAATCACTAATACCTTTGCTGACTGACTTGACTAAATCGAAGCGGCGTTGAAGTGTATGTTTGAGGATGTCTCTGCAAGCTACTAAGCAAATCAAATAGAGATAGGATAAGTAATGAGAGACGCTTGGGTTGTTGCGCTTGACGAACAATAGTCGATTGCGCGTGATATAATATGTGCGTAGGGGGCTCTGTTGACCAGTGGTCTGGCTCTCTTTGTGATAAACAGTCACAGCAGGATCATACCAAATGTCATAGCCTGCACGACGCATCATCATAGACCAGTCTAACTCTTCGTAGTATAGGAAGTAGCATTCAGGCATGAGCCCTGCCTTATCAATGACTTCCCGTTTAACCATCATGGCTGCACCATGAGCGTATGGCGTTATGTGCGCAGTATTATATTGACCATGATCAGATTCACCACATCCAATAGCATGATTACGCATCGTCACGCGGGAAAGTGGGGTATAGCCTGCAAATTGGATAGGGTTATCTCCCCATGAAAATCGAATCTTGGGACATACCGCACCAATCTTTGGAGAAGACTCCAGACGATTGATGAGAAGTCTGAGGTCTGAGGTCTGAGGTCTGAGAAGTGTATCGTTGTTGATGAAAAAAAAGTATTTGCCACGAGCAACTTGGATGCCAAGGTTATTGCCACCGGCAAAACCGAGGTTTTCTTTAGAACGAACAATCTTTACTTTTGGATAGAGTTGCTCAATGATAGTTGCCTCGTCTTCTTGGGATGCATTATCTACCACGATTACCTCTACGGACTCGTCTTCTATAGGTAATGTGTCTATCAATTCGCAGGTGTCTTTTAAACCGTTATAATTGACTGTGATTATAGATATTTGTATATCCAACTGTACCATGGTTTTACTCTCATCTTTTCTATTTTCTCAAGTTGGAGTCGTTTTCTCTCTGCTTGTTCTGCTAATATCTTTGTTTCGTAAGAGATCCATTCTTTTTCGATATGTGGAAGAATGTATACAATTGTAAGTCCTCCGTAAAACGTTAATCCATTAGGAAATTGTGTGAGTACGCCATTGCCGTAGGCGCCTAACTGCATAGATACCATAGCACAACAGAAGCCCGCTCCAATACCTCGTAGTGATGGACTTTTTAATGTAAAAAAGACAATCCAACAAGCTCCAAAAAGCATAATACCCGTACATATTAAGAATATTGTAATACCAATAATGCCTGTATGAATCCATATGTACACATATTCAGAATCTGGAGGAACCGTCGCCATAAAGGTATATTTGTTATTTGCGGGAACATTTCTAAAACCTACTGCTAATCCAATACCCCATGGCGCCTCTTTCATATATTTTTTCATGGCTTCTTGATTTATTGAGCGTTGTGCTCTAGATGCATCATTCTTGTCGAATGCAGTACGCATACGACGAATGGATTGATTTCCGTTACCTATAGTTGTAAAAGCAAGCATAAAAACAAATAGACCAAATAGGATGGTAAATGGTATGGCAATTTTGAATGATTTAGATAAGAAAATATATGCCATAAAACCTGCCATTAAACAGGCAATTGCAGTTCGCGTTCCAGAGGGAAACATTGCCCATGCACAAGCAGCTCCGACAATCAAGAAGTAGTACTTGTATTTTTTAATTTTAGCTGTAATGCCAAATATAATGAATGCCACAGCTGTTGAGGCAATTCCGATGCCAAAGGTTGCAGCATCACTATAAATAGAAAAATATCTTATGAGGGAACCTCCTTGCAATAAATGTGTCGACCGTCCACGACCTTGTAAGAAACCATTTTCTGCAGGAGTAAAGCCTATATGTTGTTGCTTCCATACCCAAAAGGCAGCAAAAAGAGCTAAACCTCCCCAAACAAATAAATATTTAACGAGTATGTTAGGATTAGAAATATAAAGGGTAAATACGATGAATGCGTACATTAATTGAAACGCCATCATTCGAGCTCCAGTATACCATCCGCCTATATCAATACCAATGTCACAGGTATCATTAAGAACCTCAAGTGTACAAAAACCGCACCAAATTATTAGTGTAAATAACATAGTATTGGCACATCGTTCAAATTTTGCTTCTTTTACATCTATGATAGCTAGTGCGATGAGAATTATCTCAAACATTTCGTTATACAGAGACATTGGGATACCTGTTGATGGAAAATTTTTCCATTGGACAAAATAGTTGATAATAATTAATGCCCAAAAGCATAACATTCTATAGTGAAATGCAGCTATAACAAGTAGAGCTAATATAGGGAGTGTACAAATAATTGCAAAGGGTGCAAAACCTGCATGAATGAACTGATAGATTGCCAGCAAAAACAGGAGGAGGAGTAATAATACTCTTCCTCCATGTTCGTTTGCGTATGTTTTAAACGCCGTATTTACCATTTATCTTGCGTGTTCGTTTTCTACAGCGGTCAGACCTAATTGTGACATACGGTATACAAAGTTGTTGAACTTTGAGTAAGGCGGTAACTGACCGACAAACTCCTCAACCGCATAACGATTGGCTTCAGTGAGGTACATAAAGAGGCTATTTTTATGCTCTTCGTCTAACTGATTCTGTACTTCTTTGAGCGCTTTTTGGTCAACATCTTTCCAAGTTCTGTTGGCGCGGGTAACCATTAGATTAATCGTACCCATATTTAATAGCGCAGGAGAAATGGAATTGTCATCCAAGTTAGGGTATTCGATAATGGCAATTTCATCAGGAAGAATATCGGGACAAAGATCCTTGATGTCCTTGGCTAATATAAACTTGCTGTCTTCTGCTAAGAAATCTTCATCGTATGTCAGTCGACGGACTTGTAAGCCAATGGATATCCAATAATTTTCCAATTCCTGTGCCAAATAACTCTTGCCATTACCAGAGTCGGTAGATAGCAAATTGAGCACATTTTGCTGGCCTTCCTTAAAATGAGGAAGAAGGGCTTTACTCAACTGCTTCATAGCCATGTCGGCAATGGTTTTATTAAAGCGGCGATAGCGTAAATTGCTTTCTTTTGGGAAACAACCCATGACCGGAACCTTGGTAATGCTTTCTGAACGCATTCGGTCGCGAAGTGTACGGTCTAGCAGTTCAATCAAGAAGAAGTATAGTGCCGTGAATACGAATGCCAGCATAAATGCCCCCAACAGAATCATCATACGATTGGTTGGTTGGGCATTGAGTGGGAACATAGGTGGATTGAGCACACGCAAAGATGCAGTAGACATTTGGAGGTTGCGCTGGCGGAGTCGGGCAGCATTTAAGGCTTTTAGCATCTCCATATAGTTACCTTCTATGAAACCAATATGGCGAGCCTTCCGATCCAATGTGGCACCAATTGGTGCGTAAAAGAGATATTGACGGTCAATGTTTTCCTTCATGATGTCTGTTGCTGTCATTTGAGCCTTTGTTTTCTCAAGAAGTAATAATTGCTCTAACCAACGATTAATCATATCATTGGCTTTGACACCCGTTTCTGTGCTATAGGTGGATGCTTCGATATCTTTCGTGAGTTGAGTGACGCGACCTGTTGCAACTTGAAGGTCTCGTTGAGCTTTTGCCAATTCCTGCTGAGATTCAGCATTATTCCCACCGCCTTCGCTGCTCATCAGGCGAAGATTGGAAATACGTGATTGTATGCGAGAGATATCTTTCACTTGGTTTGTGAATTCCTTGTTGGAACGAATCACTTGGGCACGATTACCCAGTTGGCGTTCCAAATAGTCCATCAAAGCTTTTGAGGTGGTATAGTTCATCAACTGGTCGTTGCGGAAATTTTGTTGTTGCGCTTCCAAATCTGCTACTTGTTTAGTTTGTTCCGCATAATTAATGATGCGTTTAGAAATATTATAGCGAATCAAATCGTCCTCAGCATTAGTTAAAATGCGATAAAGACGAGCTACTTCACGTTCGAAAAACTTGATGACATTGTTGGTTTCACCATAGCGTAACTGCTGGTATTGGCGTGCAAACACTTCATTGAGGATGTCCAATGTGTTAAAGGCAATACCTGCATCGTTGCAAGAATAACCAATATCAATAATGTCACTCTTGTTAAGTTGAAGTACTTTCAATCGAGAAGTAATACTATTGATGCCAAACCATTGGTGATAATTTAACAAAGAAAACAGGTAATTATTAATGGATGGTTTTTCGTATGCTTTCAAGTTCGCATAAGTCGCAGATTCGCTATTGTGATTGATGAGAGCTTTCACGTCAGCAGGTACTGTCGCACTTAATTCCCGGAAATGTTGTGCAGATATATAGTTGTTGTCCTTGTTCGGGTTACCATACATCATACAACGACCAAACAAACGGAGGGCCACCTCGTGAATCGTATTATCAGTGGTGATAATTAGCATTAGGTTGGTTATGTTGGTTTGAGAATTGCCACCAGCTGCACCAGAGCCACCTTCCAAATTGTAGCCTGTAATCATACCAGTATAAATGGTCGTATTCGCATCGTATATGCGCTCCATGTCGCGGGTCATAAACCATGCAACGATCAACGCAATCATGGGTAGAATCACTAAGTACCAGCGAATCTTATATAGAAATCGGACGAGATATCTGAATATATCCATATTTGTCAGAATGTTTTAATTATTGCTCTTTTGGGCTGCTTTTGCCGCTTTCTTTTGAGCAGCTTTGTCGGCTTTTTCCATTTTGCGGAATCTCTTTTCTTCAGCAGCAGCGGTTTTGCGAATTTGCTTTTCTATTGCCTTGTTTTCTTTGCGAATCTGTTTATCGGATTTGTCTATGCCACTATTGAGCGTAATATCAGTCGTGGTGTTAGTAAGAATAGGGGTGTGCGTTAATATTTCCAAAGTAATGATGTCTGTAGTTATGTCAGTTTGCATGGCTTGATAGGTTGAGACCGCACCTTGCTCCCAGCGTTTGGTATCTGCAAATGCTTCGATAGACATGTTTCCTTGATGGAAATCTTCTAAGTTTAACGCTCCAGCCCCTTGATAAATGGCAGCATTTTCACTAGCTGTCTTTAATGCTACTAAATTATTTGTAATTTTAATAAATAAGGTGGCAATTTGAAGTTTCAATTGATCGTATGCTTGGTCTTTTTTAATAATGGCTTGCTCTACTTCCAATTTTTTACGGTGAACAGATGCCTTGAGATCCAAAATGTCCTCCAAAGGTACAGCCAAATTAACGCCCACATTCCAATAGCTTTGCTCGCTGCCTTGATACTGTTGTAACACCATGTTATAGGCGCTAGAACTTTGTCCCCACATATCGGTCTTGCCATAACTATAGCTAGCATGGCCTGTGATATACGAGAAAATATGGCGTTTTTGCTTAGCTACTTCTGCCTGAGCAATCTCCTGGGCTTTCTCTAAAGTTAAAATCTGAGGACTTTGTTTGGCATTCTCAAAAAGTACTGCCAACGGGGGCAGATGGAAATCTGAAAAATTAATCGTGCTATTCTCGCTGGAGTCAAAGAAACCTGCACTGATGCCACTATTGTTGTATTGCGCATGAGCTAATAATGGTAAAAAGATAAAAAGGTAAAAAGGTAAAATAGATTTTACCCATTTTGCAATGTTGTTAAATCCAAATAATCCCATATTTTACTCCTTAACTTCTTTAACTTCTTTAACTTCTTTATTCATCCCTTATACGTTCTCTTTCTGCACAAAGGCAGTCAAAGTGCGAAGGATAATCTTCATGTCGAGCATGAAATTATAGGTCTGACCATAGGTGATGTCAAGCTGTTTGCGCTCTTCAGCACTCATGGCACCACCTCTGCCACGCTCCTCTACCTGCCAAAGACCAGTTAAACCAGCAGGGGCCATGAAACGGTCGATGCTCTTGTCCGCTGTCAACTTCTCGGCTTCATAGAGTGGGAGAGGACGGTTGCCCACAACTGACATGTCGCCCTTGAGGATGTTGAACAACTGAGGCAGTTCGTCAATACTGTATTTGCGAATGAAACGGCCCACCTTGGTGATACGGGGATCGTTCTCAATCTTCACGAAAGCATTGTTGTTTTCTTCTTCCTTCTGCTTGCTAAAGTCGCTTTCGGCAACGACAAAGTCGTCGCCCACCAGCATAATCTCCTCGTCGCTAATCATCATCTCAGACTCCATACCCATATCAAACATGGCCTGTTCGGCCTGATCACCCAATGGGGCCACAATGGTCTTGTGCTCTTCTTGCTCATGAGACGTGTACTGATTGTGGTCCTTGCTCAACTCCTGCAGACGCTGTTCTGCATCAACATACATACTGCGGAACTTGAGGAAGTCGAAGATGGTGTAATTGGTGCCCACGCGCTTTGACTTGAAAATAATCGGTCCCTTACTCTCTAATCGGATAGCAATAGCTGTCAGAATAAAGACAGGCGACAAGACGATGATGGCCAAAACAGAGAAGACAATGTCGAACATGCGCTTCCAAACAGGAATCTTGAACTTCAGCATGTGGTGTTTTGGACGCTCACTGTCAAAGAGAACGCTCTCACGGTCGGAAATGAACTGAATCTTCTTGTTCAACTCAGTCACAGTAGCCTCACGTCCAATGGTGTCGTTGATACCGCACTTCATGTAGACATCACGCTCCTCGTCGGTCATGGGATCGGTCATGAGAATGACGTAGATGCTGCGCGACTTCTTCTTCAGATAGGTGATAGCAGTAATGTCCTCAGAACGTACGTTGCGCTCAAAGAACACGATGAAGTGCTCGTTGGCGACATGGGGGGTACAAATCTGAGCGGCATCCTTGTAAAGACTGGTCATGCGGACCAGCTGACCTGGGATGTATTTAAGACGTTCCTGTGTTTTGGGGTTACTACCTAAATAAACAACACCTATCATATTATAATATAATATACCTTAGATTAATTGGGAAGAATCTTCTTGACGCGAATCTTTAACTCCATCGGGTTGAAGGGCTTCACGATGTAGTCGACAGCACCAATCTCTAACAGACGGATGCGTTCGCTAGTGGAATCCTCACTGCTCAGCATAATAACGGGAATGTGACGGAAAAGCTCGTTCTGCTTAATCCACTCCAGGAAATCGTCACCGCGCATACCCGGCATACGGATGTCGGAAATGATGAGGTCGGGGGTGTTGCCTGCCTGAAGCCACTTCACACCTTGCAATCCATCGGGAAGCCACTGTACATCGTAATCACTCATCAAATAGATAGAGAGCACCTTTGCGATGGTCTCTTTGTCGTCAAGTATTAGTATTTTCTTTTTCATATATGAAATATATCTTAGTCAGTAGAACTATCTTTCTAACGTGCAAAGGTAAAAAATTATTTTTAATTGTAGCCAATAAATGATAAAAAAATGATGAAAAAGTGCAAAAAAGTTGGTTTTTAGAAAAAAAATAGGGAAATTTGTTGGTCAAAACGTATTATTCATAGATACAATTAACATTTTTATTATGGCAAACAGATATTTGTTAGGATTCGATGTCGGTAGCTCTTCAGTGAAGGCATCGTTGGTAAATGCAGACAGTGGTAAGTGTGTGGCAACGGCTTTCTTTCCCGAGAAGGAGGCTCCTATCATGGCCGTCAAGGCTGGATGGGCTGAGCAGGATCCCCAGATGTGGTGGGATAATGCCAAATTGAGCCTGAAAAAGATTATGGCTGATGCCGGTGCTACTGGCGAGGAAATCAAAGCCATCGGTATTTCTTACCAGATGCATGGTTTGGTGTGTGTAGACAAGAACCTAAAGGCGCTTCGCCCTTCTATTATCTGGTGTGACTCGCGTGCCGTTCCTTATGGTGAGAAGGCATTCAAAGAACTGGGCAGTGAGCAGTGCCTAAGTCATCTGCTGAATTCTCCTGGTAATTTCACGGCTGCAAAGCTGGCTTGGGTCAAGGAAAACGAGCCAGAGCTCTATAGTCAGATATATAAGATTATGCTGCCTGGTGACTATATAGCCATGCGCTTGTCTGGTGTGGCTAATACGACAGTGAACGGACTGTCTGAAGGTATGTTCTGGGACTTTAAGAACAATCAGGTGGCAGACTTCTTGATGAAGTATTATGGGTTTGATGCTTCGTTGATAGCTGATATCGTGCCAACTTTCGCAGAACAGAGTGTGGTCAGTGCAGAGGCAGCTGCAGAATTGGGTTTGAAGGCTGGTACGCCGATTACCTATCGTGGAGGAGATCAGCCGAACAATGCTTTGTCGCTGAATGTGCTGAATCCTGGCGAGATTGCTGCTACGGCAGGTACTTCTGGCGTGGTGTATGGCGTGCTGGGCGAGGTAAACTACGACAAACAGAGCCGTGTGAATACCTTTGCGCATGTGAACCATACTGCCGATCAGACACGCCTGGGCGTGCTGTTGTGTATTAATGGTACAGGTATCCTGAATGCTTGGACACATCGTAACATCACGCCAGAGATTGGCTATGCTGAGATGAACGACTTGGCAGCTCAGGCTCCTATCGGTAGTGAGGGCGTTACCATCATCCCATTCGGAAATGGTGCTGAGCGCGTGTTGGAAAATAAGGAGATTGGCTGCTCCATCAATGGCTTGAACTTTAACAAACATTCGAAAGCTCATCTGGTACGTGCTGCTCAGGAGGGTATCGTGTTCTCATTCTGCTATGGTATGGAGATTATGCAGCAGATGGGTATGGATATCAAGAAAATTCATGCAGGAAAGGCCAATATGTTCCTGAGCCCATTGTTCCGTGACACATTGGCCGGCGTGAGTGGCGCAACCATCGAACTGTACGATACGGATGGTTCCGTAGGCGCAGCCAAAGGTGCTGGTATTGGTGCTGGCATCTATTCTAATGCTAATGAGGCTTTCGCGTCTCTTGAGAAGTTGCAGGTGATTGAGCCGAAGGCTGCAGATCAGGCTGCGTATGCTGAGGCTTATGCCCGTTGGAAGGAAGTCCTTGCAAGTAAGATGTAAGACGGATGATTCCAGAGAGATGACGAGTCTCTTCTGTCATCATTATTCATAGATTTTAGCTTGGCGCTTGCCCTGAAGCACTGCTAGTGCATTCAAGGCAAGCGCTTCCATTTCGTTTTCACCAGGAAAGATATAGACAGGAGCCAAAAAACCTATGCGACGACGCAACTCGCTGACGATGTAGTCTGAGTGAGCCATGCCGCCTGTTAATAAGATGGCGTCAATCTGTCCGCATAGGACGGCAGACTCAGAAGCGATTCGTTTGGCAGTATGATAGAGCATGGCATCGACTAGAAGTTGTGCGTGTTCATCGCCATTCTTGATGCGTTGCAGAATTTCGCGCATGTTGTTGGTGCCTAAATGTGCAGTAAGACCTGCTTGTCCTGCAATTCTCTTTAGCAATTGGTTCTCAGTATATTTGCCACTGTAGCATAAACGGATTAAGTCGGCTGCAGGCAGTGATCCTGCGCGTTCTGGGGAAAACGGTCCTTCGCCATCGAGGGCATTGTTGGCATCAATGGCACTTCCGTGTTCATGGGCTGCCACACTGATGCCGCCACCAAGATGACAGATAATCAGATTCAGGTCTTCGTATTCTCGGCCGATGCCACGAGCAAACCGGCGTGCGATGGCTCGCTGGTTCAGTGCATGCCAGATGCAGATGCGTGGCATGAGCGGACTGCCACTGATGCGAGCTAAGGGTGATAGCTCGTCGACAACGCCAGGGTCAGCAATGAAGGCTCGACAGCGTGAAAGTTGAGAGTTGAGAGCTGATAGTTTAGAGTTTATCGTAGCAGCGATTTCATGGGCAATTAGGCAGCCGAGATTGCAGGCATGGTTATGCATGACACAGCCATGAAGTGTGTCTTCGATCATTTGTTGGTTAATCTCATAGACACCTCCTGCAATGGGCTTGACAAGTCCACCACGTCCAATGACGGCATCAAATTCCAAAGGGATATCCGAGCGTTGCAATTCATCGATGACCAATTGGCGACGAAAGTCTTGCTGCTCAGTGATGGCATCAAAAGGTGCCAGTTCTTCGGCGGTATGGGTAATATTACGGAGCAATACTGGTTTCTCGTCTTCATAGACGGCCATTTTGGTAGACGTTGAACCTGGATTGATTACTAATATCTTCATAGGCATGCTAGGGCAAAAATGATACTGTTATATTTGGCTTCGGCATTGTCGCCACGCGAGGGGACTACGACGGGGCATTGGGTGCCCCACAAGATGCCGGCTGTACGGGCTTTTGCGAAGAGTGTCAGGGATTTATAGAAAGCGTTACCAGCTTCAATGTCCGGCATGATGAGTGCGTCGGACTCACCATTCAGTGGTGAGTTGAGACCTTTGGCTTTCAGCGCTTCTTGGGAACAAGCTGACTTGACGTCTATCGGACCATCAATCACGCAACGTCCGAAATGTCCTACGGAAGCCATGTCCTTAATGTCTTGATATCCTTCGACAAACGGAAACTGTCTGCCACCATGTTCGGCACAATGAATGAGTGCTATGCGTGGTTCATGAATGCCCATATGATGGCATACGTGACAGATATAATGTATTTGCTCAATGCGCTGCTTTTGAGTGGGATAGGGGATAACGGCAACATCGGTGAAGAACAGCAGTTTGTGGTAAGTTGGTATTTCGGCTACGGAAAGGTGAGTTAATACACGCCCCTCAGGTAGTAGTCCGGAAACTTTGTTTAGAATGGC
Organism: uncultured Prevotellaceae bacterium; assembly: GCA_902762565.1. GTDB lineage: Bacteria > Bacteroidota > Bacteroidia > Bacteroidales > Bacteroidaceae > Prevotella. The sequence continues at coordinate 24,146 of CACWOS010000016.1, read as the reverse complement.
GCGTAACAGAATATCAGTACCAATCAGTCCTTTCATCAATACATCGGCATCGCCATGCCTAATCAGGGCTACGGCCTTTTCTGCAGCTCGTTCCGGCAGTTCGTCGTGTATCCGGATAATATCTGCCAGTCCTTCCTCCTCGGCCTGTCGAAGTGTAAGGCAAGTGGCTTCGTCTTCAGGATTGACTGCCACTATACGTCGATGAATGCCGTTTGTGCTGACAAGTTGGCGTAATTCGTCGAATGTCTGGATGGTTTTCATAGTTATTCTAATTTTATGCAAAGATAGTGAAAAAGATTCACTCCACCAAATAATTGCCGCTTTTTTCTACTTTAATTTGGTGGACTCGTTTTTTTTTCATATCTTTGCACCTTAAAAAGAAGAATTATTGTAAATGGACCATATAAGAAACTTTTGCATCATTGCACATATTGATCATGGAAAGTCGACGCTGGCTGACCGTCTGCTGGAATATACTAAGACTATTCAGGTGACGGAAGGTCAGATGTTGGACGACATGGATTTGGAGCGTGAGCGTGGTATAACGATAAAAAGCCATGCCATCCAAATGGAATATGTGTATAAGGGTGAAAAATATATCCTCAACTTGATTGATACCCCGGGACACGTGGACTTCTCGTATGAAGTGTCTCGTTCAATTGCTGCTTGTGAAGGCGCTTTGTTGGTAGTAGATGCTACTCAAGGCGTGCAGGCACAGACCATCTCGAACCTTTATCTGGCTATCGATAACGATTTGGAGATTATTCCTGTCATCAACAAGATTGATATGCCTTCGGCTATGCCTGATGAGGTAGAGGATGAAATCGTGGACTTGATTGGCTGTGATCCTGAGGATATTATCCGTGCCAGTGGTAAGACAGGTGAAGGCGTCGAGGATATCCTGAATGCTGTGGTTGAACGCATTCCGCATCCTGTGGGTAAAGAGGATGCTCCGCTGCAAGCTTTGATTTTTGACTCTGTATTCAACTCGTTCCGTGGTATTATAGCCTACTTCAAGATTGTCAACGGCTCTATTCGTCCTGGCGACAAGGTGAAGTTCTTTAATACTGGTATGGAGTATGATGCTGACGAAGTGGGTGTCCTGAAAATGGACATGATTCCCCGAAAGGAGATGCATACGGGTGAAGTGGGGTATATCATCAGTGGTATCAAGAATGCCAAGGAAGTGAAAGTGGGTGATACCATTACCCATGTGGCTCGTCCTTGTGATAAGGCCATCGAGGGATTCCAGGAGGTGAAACCCATGGTGTTTGCCGGTGTGTATCCGATTGATCCTACGGACTACGAGAATCTGCGTGCTTCGCTGGAGAAATTACAGTTGAATGATGCATCGCTGACGTTCGTGCCTGAAACCTCTGTGGCTTTGGGATTTGGTTTCCGTTGCGGATTCTTGGGACTGCTTCACATGGAGATAGTACAAGAACGTCTGGACCGTGAGTTTGATATGGATGTGATTACCACTGTGCCTAATGTTACTTACATGTGCTATACGAAGCAACATGAGGAGAAAGAGGTGCACAATCCATCAGGACTGCCCGACCTGACGATGATAGACCATATTGAGGAACCTTATATCAAGGCCAGTATCATTACTGCTGCCGACTATATTGGTCCCATCATGACGCTCTGTCTGGATAAACGAGGTGAGCTGATAGACCAGCAATATGTCTCCGGTGGACGAGTGGAGTTGCGCTTTATGTTGCCTCTTGGTGAGATTGTGATAGACTTCTACGATAAACTGAAGTCTATTTCGAAGGGCTATGCCTCATTCGACTATCATATTGACTCATTCCGTCCTTCTAAGTTGGTAAAACTTGATATTCTACTGAATGGTGAACCTGTGGATGCGCTATCGACATTGACTCATGCAGACAATGCTGTTACTTTCGGACGCCGCATGTGCGAGAAGTTGAAAGAACTGATTCCTCGACAGCAGTTTGATATTGCTATTCAGGCTGCTATCGGAGCAAAGATTATTGCCCGAGAGACCATTAAGCAGGTGCGTAAGGATGTGACTGCCAAGTGCTATGGTGGTGACGTGAGTCGTAAACGCAAACTGTTGGAGAAGCAAAAGCGAGGCAAGAAGCGTATGAAACAGATTGGTAATGTGGAAGTACCGCAGAAGGCTTTCCTCGCAGTGTTGAAACTTGATTAGAACAAACTTATTAAAACTGAAAATCTATATAACAAATTATTATTTATGACAACAATTGGACTGACAACAAGAGACGTGGCACGTGAATTGGCCAGACGCTACAGCACGATGACACACGATGAGCTGGATGTACTGGAGAGTATCTTGATACCGATGAAGTTCCAGAAAGGTGAAATCATCCTGAAAGAGGGTGATATCTGTGACCGTATCTATTGGGTTACCAAAGGATTGGTGCGCCAGTTCTATTATAAGAATGGGAAGGAACTGACTGAATATATGACGACAGAGAATAACATCGTCATGAGTATTGAGAGTCTCTTTAAAGAAGAGCCGTCTCATCAGCAGATTCAGGCCTTAGAGCCAACCATCTTATATGGACTTCCCAAAAATCTCTTGGAACGTGAAGCTGTGCGCAATGTCAATATCCAGATGTTGTACCGTAAGATATTGGAAGAATCGTTGATCATTTCGCAAGTTCATGCTGACATGCTACGTTTTGAGTCTGCTCAAGAGCGTTATGCCAAGTTAGTAAAACGTTCTCCACAGCTGGTGTTGAGAGCTCCATTGGTATATATTGCCAGCTATCTGCAGATGACGCCAGAAACACTGTCACGTGTCCGTACATCAGCTCTTTTGGAGGGGTAAGGAGACAGAAAGATAAGAAAGTTAGAGAGAGCTACAGAAGGTAAACATATGGGGGAATGCTTGACTGAGTGAGTCGGGGCGTTCCTTGAACAGTCCAAATAGGGCGCTACCTGAGCCAGACATGGCAGCATAGGTGGCGCCCATGTCATATAGTCGTTGCTTGATGTCGCCAATCTCAGGATGCAGGGCAAATACACTTTCCTCAAAGTCGTTGATGAGCGTTTCGCGCCACGTCTCAACGGGTTGCATGACTGTTTCACGACAGTTCTGTGCAGGATAGTGTGGGTGGATACGAGAAAAGGCCTCTTTAGTGGGAACAGGAATATCCGGGCGAACCACAGCAATATGGTAACCATTTAACGACAAGTCAATAGGTTGTAGTTTCTCGCCGATTCCTTCGGCATAACAAGGACGTGAGAGAATGAAGAAAGCACAATCGGCGCCTAGTTGAGCAGCATATTGTATCAGCTGCTCATTGGAAAGACCTAATTGAAATTGTTGGTTCAATAATAACATCATATAGGCACAATCGCTGCTACCGCCACCCATACCAGCCTGTGTGGGAATACCTTTCCAAAGGTGCGTATGGATGCGAGGTAGGTCAGGGTAGTCTTTTTTCAGTAACTGATAGGCTCTCACAACTAGATTCCGTTGTTCATCACCATCAATCGTAATATTGCTTACCTTCAGGTCGCAATCATATTCTGAGGGAAAAGCTTCAGCCATGACCTGCACTTCGAGAGCGTCTGTTAGTGGAACTGGGTAAAATACGGTTTCTAAATTGTGGTAACCGTCTGGACGCTTCTCGACGACGTTCAAACCCAGGTTGATTTTTGCTATGGGAAAAGTAATCATTTACCGATTTGCTTTTTATTTATTTTCTCTTGAATTCAAGTGTCTTGGGCAACTTCTGCCATTTACCTTGATGAGGTACTTTAATGGTATTGCCTGCACCCTGCTTCAATATATAAATGGAATCATTCTCGCGTGTCAGTGTAGCTTTCAGGTCCTCACTGCCAAAGTCGTTGATTAACTGAAATTCGGCTTTGTTTTCGTCTATGATCTCGCAGGATGTTATGACCCAACAGAACGAGTTATGCAGTTTGCCCAGATAGCCTGGCAACTGTCCATACAACTCCTGGCCTGGAACGGTCACATCTTGGTTGTAGAAGTTGATACGAAGATAGACATTATAAGTATTATTATATAGGTACGCGCGAAAAGCATCTTCCTTCTTCTGTGCACCAACGGTGGTGACCAACAGAAGTAGTAATATGTTGAATATGATTCTTTTATGCATCATCATGTCGAAATTTCGTTAGATTTGCTTTTTTCTCGACGCAAAGTTACTAAATCTATATCAATAAAACAGCATTTTAACAAAAAATAAATTCAAAAACATAGTAGTTTTTTATTTTTTTTAAGTATCTTTGCCCCCGCAATACATGTATTAATATGGATAGAGAAATGATAAAGCCTGATTATATCTTTGAATCGAGCTGGGAAGTGTGTAATAAGGTCGGTGGTATTTATACCGTCCTATCCTCTCGGGCAAAGACATTACAGGACGAAATGAAGGACAGGATTATTTTTATTGGTCCTGACTTCTGGAAGGAAAATGATGATGATTCCAACAAAACCGTTGGAGAAAGTCCTTATTTCAAAGAGGATAAGTCGCTTTTTGCCCAGTGGCAATGGGAGGCTAAGGAGCAAGGGCTGCATGTAAGGGTAGGTCGTTGGACAGTACCTGGCGAACCTATTGCTGTTTTGGTTGACTTCAAACCTTTCTTTGAAAAGAAGAACGAGATTTATGGCTGGTTGTGGGAGCATTACAGTGTGGATTCGCTTCATGCTTATGGCGACTATGATGAAGCATCTATGTTCTCGTATGCTGCTGCGTTGGTAGTAGAGAGCTTCTACAAGTATGCCGTCGAAGGCAAAACCTTTGACCAAAGCACAAAGGTGATTTATCATGCCAATGAATGGATGTGTGGACTTGGTGCCTTATACATCAACAACAAGTTGCCTCAGATTGGTACTGTCTTTACGACGCATGCTACCAGTATCGGTCGTTCGATTGCTGGTAACCAGAAACCTCTCTACGATTACCTCTTCGCCTATAATGGTGATCAGATGGCTGGCGAGCTGAACATGCAGTCGAAACACTCTATCGAGAAACAGACGGCTATGCATGTTGACTGCTTCACTACCGTGAGTGATATTACAGCAAAAGAGTGTGTCGAGTTGCTTGACAAACCCGTAGATGTGGTATTGCCAAATGGTTTTGATGACAGTTTCGTGCCTAAGGGTGCTCAGTTTACTCGTAAGCGCAAGGCAGCACGTAAAAGATTGCTTGATGTTGCTAATGCCTTGTTGGGAGAGCAGTTGGATGATGATACGCTGATTGTGTCAACGTCAGGTCGCTATGAGTTCCGTAATAAGGGTATTGATGTGTTTGTCGAAGCCATGAATCGTTTGCTGCGCGATCGCGACTTAAAGAAAAAGGTGGTCGCTTTCATTGAGGTGCCTGGTTGGGTAGGCGAGCCTCGCAAGGATTTGCAGGAGCGCTTGGCCAGCAAGCAATCTTTTGATACTCCTTTGGATGTTCCTCAGATTACCCATTGGCTTCATAATATGAGTCATGACAATGTGCTCAGCATGATGAAGTACTATGATATGCACAACCGTAAAGATGAGAATGTCAAGGTTATCTTCCTGCCCTGTTATTTGGATGGTAAGGATGGTATCGTTAATATGACTTATTATGATGTTGTGTTGGGCAACGACCTCTGCGTCTATCCTTCTTATTACGAGCCTTGGGGCTATACTCCATTGGAGGCTGTGGCTTTCAAGGTGCCCTGTATCACAACTGATTTGGCTGGCTTTGGCCTGTGGGCTAACAAAGAGTTCGGTCATGTTGGCGAAATTGAGGACGGCGTGAAGGTGATTCATCGCACAGACTATAACTACTCAGAGGTGGCTGATGCTATCAAGGATGCGGTAGCAGAATTCTCTGCCATGTCGCAGAAACAGGTTGATGCATGTCGTAAGAAGGCTGATGCCTTGTCGAAGAAAGCCCTTTGGAGCGAGTTTATTCAGTATTATCACGAAGCCTACGATATTGCTCTGCGTAAGGCAGAGGCACGTAGGGCTTCATAAAGAGAGATTATAAAAATAAAGAAAAACTTATCATAACAAACAATAATATGAAGATTAAAGCAGATTACACTAATGCCCCCGCTTGGAAGATGTTGACCGTAAAGTCTACACTTCCCGAGGAATTGAAGTGCTTGGATGAGATTGCCCATAACATGTGGTGGGTATGGAACTTTGAAGCTCGTGACCTGTTCCGTGATCTCGATCCTGAACTCTATCACGACGTGAAGCACAATCCTGTGATGCTTCTCGAGCGTCTTAGCTTTGCTCGTAAGGAAGAGATCGTTAAGGATAAAGCACTCATGAAGCGTGTTAAGGATGTCTATGCATTGTTCCGCAAGTACATGGACGTCAAACCTGACGCAAAGCGTCCTTCTGTTGCTTACTTCTGTATGGAGTATGGTATCCATTCAGCACTGAAGATTTACTCTGGTGGTCTTGGTATGTTGGCTGGTGACTATGTCAAGGAGGCTTCTGACTCTAATGTTGACATGTGTGCTGTTGGTTTCCTCTATCGTTTCGGCTACTTTACTCAGTCATTGTCGATGGATGGTCAGCAGATTGCCAATTACGATATGCAGAACTTCGGTTCGCTGCCTATTGAGCGTCAGCTTGACAAGGATGGTAATCCTCTGGTGGTTGATGTTCCCTACACCAACTATCAGGTTCATGCTTACGTTTGGCGTGTCAACGTTGGTCGTGTGAAGCTCTATCTGCTCGATACTGATAACGAGATGAACTCAGACTTCGACAAGCCCATTACTCACAGCCTTTATGGTGGTGACTGGGAGAACCGCCTGAAACAGGAGATATTGCTGGGTATTGGTGGTATGCTGCTGTTGAAGAAACTGGGTATCAAGAAGAATATCTATCACTGCAATGAGGGTCACGCTGCACTCTGTAACTTGCAGCGTTTGTGCGACTACATTGAGGAAGACGGTCTGACATTCAACCAAGCTCTTGAACTGGTTCGTGCCAGCGGTCTGTATACTGTTCATACACCTGTACCTGCTGGTCACGACTACTTCGAGGAGGGTCTGTTCGGCAAGTACATGGGTAGTTACCCGCAGAAGCTTGGCATCACTTGGGATGAGTTTATTGGCATGGGTCGTACCAATCCAGACGATCATGGTGAGAAGTTCTGTATGTCAACTTTCGCCTGCAATACTTGTCAGGAAGTAAATGGCGTCTCTTGGCTGCATGGCGAGGTGTCGAAGAAAATGTTCGCACCTATCTGGCAGGGTTACTATCCTGAAGAGAACCACGTAGGTTACGTTACCAATGGTGTTCACTTCCCAACGTGGGCTGCTGCTGAGTGGCGTGCCGTATATGCCAAGTACTTCGACGAGAAGTTTATGAGCGACCAGTCTAACGAGGAGATCTGGCATGGCATCTATAACTGTCCCGATGAGGAAATATGGGCTACACGTCAGGCTCTGAAGGCTAAGTTGTTCGACTATATCAAGGTGCAGTTCCGCGACACATGGTTGAAGAATCAGGGTGATCCCTCACGTGTGGTGAAGTTGCTGGAACGCTTCAATCCCAATGCGTTGGTTATCGGTTTCTGCCGTCGTTTCGCTACCTACAAGCGTGCTCACCTGTTGTTCACCGACTTGGAGCGTCTCGACAAGATTGTCAACAATCCCGAGCGTCCTGTTATCTTCCTCTTCGCAGGTAAGGCTCACCCCGCTGATGGTGCAGGTCAGGGACTCATCAAGAAGATTTTCGAGATCTCGCAGATGCCTCAGTTCCAAGGTAAGGTTATCTTCCTTGAGGACTATGACTTCCTGTTGGCTCGTCGTTTGGTATCGGGTGTTGATATCTGGATGAATACACCGACACGTCCTCTTGAAGCTTCTGGTACATCTGGCGAGAAGGCCGAGATGAATGGTGTTGTCAACCTGTCTGTCAAGGACGGTTGGTGGCTGGAAGGCTATCGTGAAGGTGCTGGTTGGGCTCTTACTGAGAAGCGTACTTATCAGAATCAGGGCTATCAGGATCAGCTCGATGCAGCTACCATCTACGGCCTGCTTGAGAACGAGATTGTTCCTCTCTACTACGATAAGGATAAGAAGGGAATCTCTAAGGGATGGATTAAGGTTGTCAAGAACTCTATTGCCCAGATTGCTCCTCACTACACGATGAAGCGTCAGTTGGATGATTATTATTCAAAGTTCTACGAGAAGCAGGCTAAGCGTTTCAAGGAACTTACGAAGAATAACAATCAACTTGCTAAGGACATTGCCTTGTGGAAGGAGACTGTTGCTGAGCGTTGGGATGCTATCAGCGTGGTAAGCGCTGAATCTACAGCTCCTGTTTCCGGATTGCACGAGACAGGTAAAGAGTACACCCTTCGCTATGTTATCAACGAACAGGGCCTTGACGATGCTGTCGCTCTGGAGAAAGTCAATGTAGCCATTGATAAGGATGGTAACGAGCGCGTATTCTCTGTTGAACCGCTGAAGATGGTGAAGAAGGATGGTAATCTCTATACCTTTGAGGTTCAGCATTCGCCCAAGCAGGCTGGTCAGTACAAGAGTGCTGTCCGCATGTATCCTTGCAATAAGAACCTGCCTCATCGTCAGGACTTCTGCTACGTTAAGTGGCTGGAACTTCCTGTTGGCAGCTAATAAAGGCTAGGTAATACTCATCAATAAAGGTGGCAATCACGAATGGTTGCCACCTTATTTTTTATCTTACTATTTGTTGATGATGTTGTCAATGGAACGCTCCAACTTCATTTCAACTGTTTTGCAACAAACTCTTCTAGCTTTTCGCTACGCAATCCACGCTTTAGGATTTTTCCTTTCTGATCAACTACAATAGTATGGGGAATGCTATTGACGCAAAAGTGTAGGGCCACAGCATTTTCCCAACCCTTCAGATCGCTCATCTGAGTCCAGGGTATGTTCAGTTGTTGGGTGGCAGCTTTCCATGCATCGCTATCCTCGTCAAGTGAAATACTGATGATGCCTAGTCCCTTATCCTTATATTTGCTGTACAATTCCAGCATGAATGGCATTTCCTGACGACAAGGACCACACCATGATGCCCAGAAGTCGATGATGGTGATGGTGTTTTTGGCCACTTCACTCATCAGACTGACCTCCGTACCGTCCAATCCCGACTGCTTAAAGTCCTTGATGGTCATTCCTTCTGCACTCTCTGCTGCTTGTTTGAGAGTCGCCAGCATTTCTTGAATGGCAGGACGTTTCTGCATCTCATCAGGCAGTTTGTCAATCAGCTTCGTACGTGTCTGATTGTCAATCAGATCTTCGGGATAATAGGTCAGCAGGAAATAACCGAATTCGTTTTTGATGTTCTTCTCGGTCGTTTTTATAACGACAGCTGAGAAACGCTGGTTCAGTTTGTCAATCTGTTCCATGCCTTTCTGCTGCTCCATTTCATCTACCGTATTGCCGTAGATATGCTCAGCTATACGATTGATTTCTTTACCGATAATCATGACGGAATCGTTCAGTTCCTGCCACTGTTGATTACATTTTGTACCACCTACGCGAGATGCTCCTGGCGTATCCACCAATTTGATGCTGATGTTTCCTGGCTCTACAAAGAAGGGGGCATTCAGTTCGTTACGTTTTTCACTATATACCATGCAGAGGTAGATAGAGTCTGTTTCACCGCTCAGTTCGAACTTACCATCCTTTACAATCAGGGTGTCTGTCGGAATACCCGTCTGCAGATCGTTGGTGATATAAAGGGTATCGCCATCATTCAGACCTTCAACGACGCCATTGATTTTGTAAGCGTTAGAATGGCATGCTGTCAGTGCGAGCACTGCTGCACTAAACAATATACTGGCTTGAAATGCTTTCATTATTGATAACTCTACGGATGGTTTCTGCGAATAATTCTGCAACGCTAAGCTGCTTCACCTTGGCACAACGCTGGGTATAAGGGATGGAGTCGGTGAATACAATCTCCTCGAGTGCTGAATTCTGCACGCGTTCACTGGCAGGACCACTCATGACGCAGTGACTGGCACAAGCACGAACCGTCTTCGCTCCTGCTGCTTTCATCAAGTCGGCAGCTTTGGTGATAGTTCCTGCGGTATCAACCATATCGTCAATAATCACCACGTTCTTGCCTTCCACCTCACCAATAATCTGCATTGAGGCCACGACATTGGCACGAGCACGTGTCTTATTGCACAATACCAGCGGACAACCCAGATATTTGGCATAAGTGTTGGCACGCTTCGAACCACCAACGTCAGGCGAAGCAATCACCAAGTCATCGAGATGCAGCGCCTGCAAGTATGGTAGTATCACGTTCGAGGCATACAAATGGTCGACGGGAACATCGAAGAAGCCTTGAATCTGGTCGGCATGTAGGTCCATTGTAATGACACGGTCAACGCCTGCTACCGACAGTAAATCAGCTACTAGCTTAGCGCCAATGCTCACACGTGGTTTGTCCTTTCTGTCCTGACGGGCCCATCCGAAGTACGGAATAACGGCATTGATAGTGCGTGCTGATGCACGTTTGGCAGCGTCAATCATCAGGAGCAACTCCATCAGATTGTCACTATTTGGGAAGGTGCTTTGCACCAGAAAGATGTCGCGTCCACGAATACTTTCTTCGTATGACACGGCAAACTCTCCGTCCGAGAACTTTGTGATTTGCAGTTCTCCAAGTGGACATCCTAAACTTTGGCAGATTTTCTCTGCGAGGTACGTTGTAGCCGTACCTGAAAACACCATGTAGTTTTTGTTAGCGCTCATCTCTTATGATTTGTTTTTATCCTATTGCTTTTCGTATCTTGCTAAAGTGGTCAAGCAGTTCCTGATAGTCCAATTCCTGATGGATATTAAAACGGTTCCACAGGTCGCCACTGATGACAATGCCTCCAAATCCTAAATCCTTGGCCATGCGTACATTGTCCAGATTCATACCTCCCAAGGCATATACGTGCTTGTCTATTAGTCCCTTGCGCGATGCTTCCTTCAGTTCGTCAAGGGTGAAAGTCGCTTTTTGTTCTGATTCTGTCTGACTGTCGAAGATGTACTTCAGTAACACATAATCGGCATTCTTCTTGGTGGCTTTGAGCTGATCCAGATGCGTACAGGTACGACTGATATGACCCTTGTATCCGTTCGGGGCAGGAGTGGTCTCGTCGTCAATGTGTATGCCGTGCAGTTTATATTCTTCTTTCAGATAGAAATTATCGTGCACGGTGATTTTAGAGTAATAATCGTCTGGCAACAGGGTGAGCAGTCGTTCTGAATACACTGGCTCAGACCCTGGCTTATACAGATGCAGATTGTCCAACCCAGCTTCGAATAGCGAAGTTAGAATCTTGTCTTCTTCAACGAAGAAGGTTGGCTGCGTCATGATGGCGAGTTTCATACTCATTTCTTAGTTTGCTGCTTCAAATTCTTTCAGGAACCTCACATCATTCTCTGAGAACATGCGCAGGTCGCTGACGCGGTATTTTAAGTTTGTAATGCGCTCAACTCCCATTCCGAAGGCATAGCCCGAATAAATCTTCGAATCGATGCCGCATTGCTCCAGCACATTGGGATCAACCATACCACAGCCCAGGATTTCTACCCAGCCAGTATGTTTGCAGAATCCGCAGCCCTCGCCGCCACAGATAAAGCACGAGATATCCATCTCTGCAGAAGGTTCTGTGAATGGGAAGTATGAAGGACGCAGACGAATCTGCGTGTCGGCACCGAACATCTCGCGAGCAAATGACAGTAACACTTGCTTCAGGTCGGTAAAGCTCACGTTCTTATCTATATAAAGCCCTTCTACCTGATGGAAGAAACAATGAGCGCGTGCTGTGATGGCCTCGTTACGGTATACGCGACCTGGGCAGATAACGCGAATAGGTGCTGTTAGTTTGCCGTCTTCGGTGTGCATGTGCTCCATGACACGGGCCTGCACGCTTGAAGTATGTGAGCGTAACAGGATATTCTTGGTGACATCGTTGGGATGTTGACTGACGAAGAAGGTATCTTGCATGTCACGAGCAGGATGGTCGGCGGCAAAGTTCATGCGGGTGAACACGTGCAAGTCGTCCTCAACCTCAGGACCGTCAGCCAATACAAAACCCATGCGGCTGAAGATATCAATAATCTCATTGGTCACGATGGTCAGTGGGTGACGTGAACCAAGTTGAATGGGGTAGGGAGTGCGTGTCAGGTCGATGGCTTCCTCGCCAGTATCCTGTGTTTCCACCTCCTCACGTAACTGGTTGATGCGTTCGGTTGCAAGTGTCTTCAGCTCGTTAATTTTCATGCCGACAGTTTTCTTCTGATCAGCTGCAACTTCACGGAAGTCGTTCATTAGAGCTGTAATCTCGCCTTTCTTGCTCAGGTATTTCAGTCTGAGCTGTTCCACTTCCTCAGCATTCTTTGCACTCAGTGTTTGTACTTCTTTTAGAAGTTCGTCTATCTTATCAAGTATCATAATCTTGTAGAAAACTTAAAATTTGATGCAAAGGTACAAAATAATTGATAATTGGCAATTGATAATTGAGAAATATTTTGTAATTTTGCACAAAATTTGAGAGAAGTCATTAATTTAGTCGATTCATGAGACGTTATTTTGTTGTGTTGGCAGCTGCTCTCCTCGTTTTAGCATCGTGCGTAGGAGGCAAGTCTGGCTCAGCCACCACCGAGGAGGTGACCGATAGTGCTACTGTCAACGATTCCTTAACGGCTGTCGATTCACTCTTGGCAGAATTGGATAATTTGCCTATGCCTAAGGCTGCCGATGAGTTGTTCGATGATTTTTTGTTCAATTTTGCAGCCAACCGGAAACTTCAGATGGAGCGCATCATTTTTCCCCTGCGTATGGTTATTGACAATAAGGTGGAAACGGTCGACCGTAAGAAGTGGCAGATGGAACATTTCTTTATGCGTCAAGGTTACTATACGGAGCTTTTTGATAGTGAGCGACATATGGAGATCGTTAAGGATACGTCGGTTAATCAGGCTGTTGTCGAGAAGATATTCTTTGATTCGCATACCGTCTGCCAGTATGATTTCCGTCGTCTGAAGGGGGCTTGGATGTTGGTTGAAGTGCGAACTATTCCCATCGAACAGTCGAGCAACGCCTCATTCCTGCCGTTTTATTACCAGTTTGCCAGTAGTACTGAGTTCCAAACAAAGCATCTGGGCAACACGGTTACTTTTGTTGGTCCAGATCCTGACGACGATTTTGCTACGATGGAAGGCGAAATAACCCCAGACACTTGGGAGGCCTTTGCTCCGCAACTGCCCCAGAAGATGATATACAATATTATCTATGGTGAACCCCGCAAGGAAGGCAACAGAAAACTCTTTGTGCTTCGTGGCATTGCTAATGGCTTGGAACTTGAAATGACCTTCTCGCGTAGTAATGGCAATTGGCGTCTTACCAAACTTTCTACTTGAATGAAAGACCTATGCAACTATAGCCTCTTGGCTCATAATACGTTTGGCATCAATGCCCGTTGCGCTCGTTTCCTTGAATACGAAACGACAGTTGAGGCGCAGCAGGTAGCCGAAATCCTCAGAGAGTCATCTCTACCTTATATTATTGTAGGTGGCGGTAGCAACCTGTTATTGACGCGTGACTTTCCGGGTATCGTCGTCCATTCCGCTGTCAAAGGTTGGGATATTGTCGGAAAACGCATGGCCTGCGGCAGTGGTGAAGTGTGGGATGATATTGTTGCCATCAGCTTACGCAACGGACTCTATGGAGCCGAGAACCTATCGCTCATTCCTGGTGACGTGGGGGCTTCAGCTGTACAGAATATCGGTGCCTACGGGGTGGAAGCCAAGGACTTTATTTGTGAAGTTCATGCCATTGAAATTGCTACAGGACGTCTTTGCATCATCGATAGTGCCGACTGCAATTACGGCTATCGGCAAAGCCGTTTTAAGGAAGACTGGAAGAATCGTTTCCTCATTACGATGGTCGTTTACGAGTTCTCCAACACTTTCCAACCCCGTCTTGACTACGGTAATATCCGTGGTGAGATGGAGCGTCAGGGCATTAGTGAGCCTACGCCTCAACAACTGCGTCAGATTATTATCGACATCCGTAATGCCAAACTTCCAGATCCTCAGGTGCAGGGCAATGCCGGCAGTTTCTTTATGAATCCCGTCGTCAGTCGTGCCAAGTATGAGGAGTTGGCGGCCCAATATCCTCAGATGCCCCATTATACGATTGGTTCTGAAAGCGAAAAGATTCCTGCTGGCTGGATGATTGAACAATGTGGTTGGAAGGGTAAGGCGTTGGGACGTGCTGGCGTTCATGACAAACAGGCCCTTGTTCTCGTCAATCTCGGTGGTGCCACGGGTCAAGAGGTTGTCGACCTCTGTGAGACAATCCGTCGCGATGTCCACGACAAGTTTGGCATCGATATTCATCCTGAAGTCAACATTATATGAAGTTAACTTTTCTCGGAACCGGAACTTCGTGTGGCGTCCCTACTATTGGCTGCCAGTGTCACACCTGTACCAGCCCTGATTCGCACGATAAGCGACTGCGCTGTTCGGCTCTCGTCGAGACGGAACAGACGCGACTACTCATCGACTGCGGTCCCGATTTCCGAGAGCAGATCATGCCGCATCCTTTCCGACGTATTGACGGCATCCTGATTACACATGCTCATTACGACCATATGGGCGGTTTGGATGATGTCCGCCCCTATTGCCAGTTTGGCGAAATCAACGTCTATGCCGACCCCATTGCCCGTAAGGGAATGCTTGAAATGCTGCCTTACTGCTTTGCTGAGCATCGCTATCCAGGTGTTCCTGCCATCCAACTCCACGAGATTCTTCCCCATGAACCCTTCCAGATTGGCGACTTCCGAATTACCCCTTTTCAGGTGATGCACCACGATCTGCCTATCCTTGGCTATCGGATTGAAGCGGGCCAGTCAACCCTTGTCTACATCACTGACATGAAGACCATTGCTGAGGATGAAGTTCCCTATGCTGAACATTGTGACGTTTTGGTAGTCAATGCCTTACGACCGTTGCCACATCACTCTCATCAAACACTCGACGAGGCCGTTTGTTTCGCACAACATATCGGTGCACCCCACACTTGGCTCATTCATTCGAGCCACGACATGCCTCGTCACGATGACGTCAACAAACTACTGCCCTCAAATATCCAGATGGCATTTGACGGACAAATCGTAGAAATCTAAACTTGTTTTACTTGCGTTTCTTTCGCCCGAACAAGAAACCGTAATTGCGGATAAGTTTGCGTACCAACAGGAAGGCATCAATGGCGGTGATGCTGTTGGAAATAAGGCCGGCAATCATCTCGCCCTTGCTACTAGCAGGTTGAGGAGCGGTGAGGCCACGCCAAAGCGTGCTAATATGGCCAGACTGCTGCTGGATGTCATCCTTAAGCTTGGTTTTTCGCGATTCGATTTCTTCGAGAGAACTGTACGTCATTGGGACAAAGAATGAGGAAATGAGACATTAATTAAGCAGAACGTCGGCAAGGAAGCGGACGAGTGGTCGCTCAATCCACGACTTGCGATTGATGAAGACGAGAATGAAGAGCATCAGGAAGAATAGGGCTACGAGGAAGAAGGCCAGGGCAGTACCCGTGAGCGGCTCGAGCCAATAGACGCAGGCAAAGGAGAGATAGAAAAGGAAGGCAATGCCTAAAAGAAGCAGGACGATGGCCAGTGTCAGGGCTGTGACCAGACGTACTACTTTTTGAATGACGTCAAGCTTCAGGTACTCGCCCTGAAGCCCGACGTAACTCTTGACAGACTCCACCAGCTGTGCGATGGACTCTACATTCTTGTCGCTGCTAAACATTACGCTTCAACTTCGGGAGCAGCATCAGCGATATCATCGACGAGGTCGCTCACCTGCTTACGACTCAACTTGATGTTGTGCTTCTTCATGAAGTCATCGACAGCATCTGTAATCTTACCACGTGTGTCAGCACCCTTCTCTGGGGCCAGCAAAAGACCAAGGACTGCTCCGGCCAAAGCACCGCCGAAGAATGCGCCTAAATAACCTAAACTTCTCATAATATTTATAAATTTTAAATGAGTAAAACAAGTTTCCGCAGGCAAATATACGGAAAGTTTTCGAAATTAACAAACTTTACGCACCTTTTTTTCTGAATTTGCTGTAGAATGTGTAACTTTGCGCTGTTTTTTAGGAACAACAATTAATTTATTAGTTAAAATAGAAAGAAACAAGGTATGAAAAAGTACACACTTATTTGCGCAGCTGTATGTGCAGCTATTGCTTTCACAAGTTGTAAATCAAGCGAGAGTGCCTATAAGCAGGCTTATCTGAAGGCTAAGCAGCAGGAGGAACTGCAACAGCGCCAGCAGGCCGAGCAGCAGACTGCCGCCGTACAACAGGCTGAGAACGCTGTAGTAACTCCGTTGCAGGAGAAGGCTGCCGATAATACACAGGTGGTTGATAATGGTGATAACATTCAGGTACGTCAAGAGACCGTATCTGTTGTCAACGGTGAGGGTTTGAACAACTTCAGCGTTGTTGTAGGTTCGTTCTCACTGAAGGCCAATGCCGAAGGACTGCAGCAGACACTGAAGCAGCAGGGCTATAGTGCTCAGGTCGTTGTTAACAACAATGTTGAGCCTGCTATGTATCGCGTTGTCGCTACGACATTTGCTACAAAGGGCGAGGCAGCTGCAAGCCGTGCTTCGCTTCAGGAGAAGTATCCCGGCGCTTGGCTGCTTTACGCTAAATAAGCAGTGGCACGCATCTTATCAATAGATTACGGAAAGAAAAGAACTGGGCTGGCTGTATCCGACCCGCTGCAATTGATAGCTGGCGGGTTGGCTACAGTGGCCACGTATGAATTGTGGGATTATCTCCAGCAGTATGTGGTGCGTGAGCAGGTGGAGCGTATCGTCATCGGTGAACCTCGACAGCCCAACGGACAGCCCAGCGAGAATCTGGCTCGTGTGCAGCAATTCGTAAACCGTTGGCGCAAGGCGATGCCTCAGATTCCCATTGAGTATTACGACGAGCGTTTTACGTCTGTTCTAGCCCATCAGGCCATGCTGGATGCTGGCTTACGGAAAAAAGCCCGTCAAGACAAAGCGCTGGTCGACGAAATCTCCGCCACCATCATTCTCGAGGACTACCTCCGCTCTCGTAAGTAATCATAATTCTCAATTTTCAATTCTCAATTAGAATGATCTTACCTATTTATATTTATGGTCAGCCAGTATTGCGTAAAGTGGCTGAAGATATTACCCCCGACTATCCTGAGTTGAAGCAGCTGATTGCTGACATGTGGGAAACGCTGGCCGAGAGCGAAGGCATTGGACTGGCTGCTCCCCAGATTGGTCGTGCCATTCGTCTGTCGGTTATCGACCTTGACGTGCTCAGTGACGATATGCCTGAATACAAAGGCTTCAAGCAGGTGTTCATTAATCCGCACATTGTTGAGGCCGACGACTCGAAGACCGACTCGAGCGAGGAGGGCTGTCTGTCGTTGCCTGCCATTCACGAAAAGGTGGTGCGTCCCACGCGTATTCATGTGGAGTGGGACGACGAGCAGTTCAATCATCACGACGAATGGATTGAGGGCTATCTGGCTCGTGTCATGCAACATGAGTTCGACCACCTGGACGGTAAAATGTTTATTGACCATATCTCTCCTTTACGCAAGCAGCTCATCAAGAGCAAGCTGAAGGCACTCACACAGGGACGCTATCGCTGTGGTTACAAGACCAAACCGGTGAGGAAGTGATGAGTGAGAAGTGATGAGTGAGAAGTGATGAGTGAGAAGTGATGAGTGAGAAGTTCAGGATAATATTAAGTAAGATGTGTTGGCAGAGATTTCTGTCATTACTTATCATTTCTCACTTCTCGTTTCTCACTTCTTTTGCTCAGTTCAATACCGACCGTCTGGTCATGATAGGACGTTCGGCGCTCTATTACGAGGACTATGTGCTGAGTATTCAATACTTTAATCAGGCCATCAATGCCAAACCCTATCTCTACGAACCGTGGTTCTATAGGGCTGTGGCCAAATACTATCTCGACGATTTTGCAGGTGCTGAGCGCGACTGTTCAGAGGCCATTGATCGCAATCCCTATATTGTTGGCAGCTATGAGTTGCGCGGATTGTGTCGTATTCAGCAGAAAAACTTCGACGGAGCCATCAAGGACTATGATTCTGCCCTGCGCTACAATCCGGAAGCTCAGGGATTGTGGCACAACCGTGCGCTGTGCCGTATTCAGCAGAAGGACTATGAGGGAGCGCTGAAAGACCTCGACTCTATGGCGACGCGTTGGAGCAAGAATGCGCATGTTCCGGCCATGCAAGCCGAGGCCTACCTGCAACTAAAAGATACTGCAAAGGCCATCAGTGCCCTCGACAAGAGTGTGGAGATCGATGCCTACAATGGTGGTGTGTGGGCGCAGCGGGCTCAGATAGCGTTAGCCCGTTCCGAGTGGAAGGATGCTGAGGGCTATCTCGACAAAGCTATTCACCTGCTACCCAAAGAGGCCGGCTTGTACATCAATCGTGCTATGGCTCGTTTCAACCAAAGCAATCTGCGCGGTGCAATGGCCGACTACGATACGGCGCTCGACTTCGAGCCCAATAACTTCCTTGGCCACTACAATCGCGGTTTGTTGCGTGCTCAGGTTGGCGACGATAACCGCGCTATCACCGATTTCGACTTCGTGCTGAAGTTGGAACCCGACAATCTCATGGCCCTTTACAACCGTGCCCTGCTATTGGAACAAACGGGCAATCCACGTGCCGCCATTCGCGACTATACGAAAGTCATAGACGAATATCCCAACTTCTGGACGGGTTTGCACCAACGTGCACAGTGCTATCGCAAGCTGGGAATGACGGCTAAGGCCGAACAAGACGAGTTCCGTATTCTAAAGGCGCAGATTGACAAGCGCTTTGGTAAGCAGCCGCGACTCTCGAAGAAGCAGATGCGTAAGCGTAGCGACGAGGACATTGAGAAGTACAACCAGTTGGCAATGGCTGACGAGGAGGAATCACAGCAGGAGTACCAGAGTGCTTATCGCGGACGTGTGCAAAACCACAAGGTCGGCATGGACTATCAGCCCATGTACGTCCTTTCTACCCAGCAAAAACAGAACGGCGTGAAGCAGTATATTGCCTACGATCGTCAGGTCGATTCACTGAACCATACGCTACCTGCCAACCGTCAGCTCTACATCGTTTGCGGCCAGAGCAATATCAACGATGCGACACCTTTTGTCGGCACTCAGACGTCGTCGGCTGTGGCGCTGTGGATGCAGGCTGTCATTCAGGCTCAGCAGGACAGCACCGATGTGCCGCTGATGACGGCTCGCCTGCTCGACAATTTGACGCAAGCCATCAATCTGGCACCTGCCAATGCCTATCTGCACTACAATCGCGGCAATGCCTACGTGCGCTGCATAGAGTTCCAGCATGCCATCGAGGATTATACACGTGCTATCCAGCTCGACCCGAATCTGGCTGAAGCTTACTACAACCGAGGGCTGGCCCGATTGGCTTTAAAACAGCAGGACGAAGCCGTCAGCGACCTCTCGAAGGCTGGCGAACTAGGGCTATATCAGGCTTACAGCATCATTAAACAACAGCGGAAGTGAAGAAGTTAACTTCTTTTAACTACTTCTAACTCATCTAACTTCTTCTAACTTCATAAAAAGTATTACCTTTGCAGCTGATTTCAAATTCAAACATATATTGTAGATATGATTAACATTACATTCCCAGACGGATCTGTTCGCTCGTATGAGCAGGGCGTTACTGGTTTTCAGATTGCCGAGAGCATTTCTCCTGCTCTGGCACGCAGCGTTGTCAGCTGTGGCGTGAATGGAGAAACCGTTGAGTTGAACCGTCCTATTATGGAGGATGCTACGATTGCCCTCTATAAATTCGACGACGAGCAAGGTAAGCATACCTTCTGGCACACCTCAGCCCACCTGTTGGCCGAGGCCCTGCAGGAATTGTATCCTGGCATCCAGTTCGGTTTCGGACCTGCTGTCGAGAACGGATTCTTCTATGATGTCCTGTTGCCTAATGGCGAGATGATCAAGGAGAGCGACTTCCCAACGATTGAAGCTAAGATGAAAGAACTGGCCGGCAAGAAAGAGCCTGTCGTTCGTCGTGAGGTACCAAAGGCCGATGCCCTGAAGCAGTTTGCTGCCGATGGTCAGACCTACAAGTGCGAACACATTGAGCAGGACCTTGAGGACGGTTCCATCACCACCTATACACAGGGTAACTTCACCGACCTCTGCCGTGGTCCGCACCTCGTGGATACGGGCGAGATTAAGGCCGTGAAGCTCACTAGCGTTGCTGGTGCTTTCTGGCGTGGCGATGCTAACCGCGAGCAGATGCAGCGTCTGTATGGTATCTCGTTCCCCAAGAAGAAGATGCTCGACGAGTATCTCGAGATGCTCGAGGAGGCTAAGAAGCGCGACCATCGTAAGATCGGTAAGGAGATGGAACTCTTTATGTTCTCAGATAAGGTTGGTAAGGGTCTGCCCATCTGGTTGCCAAAGGGTACTGAGCTCCGTCTGCGCCTGCAGGACCACCTGCGCAAGGTTCAGAAGCGTTTCGGCTATCAGGAGGTTATCACTCCACATATCGGTTCTAAGAACCTTTACGTGACCTCTGGTCACTATGCTCACTACGGCAAGGATTCATTCCAGCCTATCCATACACCTGAGGAGGACGAGGAGTACATGTTGAAGCCCATGAACTGTCCTCACCACTGCGAAATCTTCGCTTGGAAACCCCGTTCATACCGCGACCTGCCTCTGCGTATCGCTGAGTTTGGTACTGTATACCGCTACGAGCAGAGTGGTGAGCTGCACGGACTGACGCGTGTACGTTCGTTCACGCAGGACGATGCCCACCTGTTCTGTCGTCCCGACCAGGTGAAGCAGGAGTTCCTGAACGTCATGGACATCATCGGCATCGTGCTGACCGCCTTCGGCTTCAATTTCGAGGCTCAGATTTCTCTGCGCGATCCTAACGACCACGACAAGTATGTAGGTACTGACGAAGACTGGGCACTGGCCGAGAAGGCCATTGTTGAGGCTTGTCAGGAGAAGGGACTGCCCGTCAAGGTAGAATACGGCGAAGCTGCCTTCTATGGTCCTAAGCTCGACTTCATGATCAAGGACGCTATCGGCCGTCGTTGGCAGTTGGGTACTATCCAGGTAGACTACAACCTGCCTAAGCGCTTCCAGTTGGAATATACCGACGAGGATAACACGAAGAAGACGCCTGTCATGATTCACCGCGCACCCTTTGGCTCTATGGAGCGTTTCTGCGCCGTGCTCATCGAACACACCAGCGGTCACTTCCCCTTGTGGCTCACACCTGATCAGGTCGCTATCCTGCCGCTGTCTGAGAAGTACAACGACTACGCCAAGGAGGTTGCCAAGAAGTTCGACATGGGTGGCGTGCGTCCTACTATCGACCTGCGCAACGAGAAGCTGGGTCGTAAGATTCGCGACAACGAGCTGAAGCGTATTCCTTACATGGTCATTGTCGGTGAGAAGGAAGCTGCCGACGGTACTGTTGCCGTACGTCCTCAGGGCGGTGGCGAGCAGACCGTGATGACCATCCAGGAGTTCATCGACCACATCAATGCTAAAGTCAAGGAAATGACCAAGGACTTCTAATCCGGATCCGTTCCCTACAAGCATATCGGGACTCACACAGCAGAACGCTGCGTGGGTCCTTTTTTTTCATGAGAACTCTGAGGGACTGACACCAGTCTGCTTCTTGAAGACACGCCTAACGAGAACTGAACGAGGGCTGAAGACTGAGGACTGAAGGCTGAAGTTTAATTAACCGCAGATTCCGCAGATTATACAGATTATAGGCTGCGCCACACTCTGCACCTATAGATAAATAAATCTGTGAAATCTGCGTAATCTGCGGTAAAAAAAAAGAGCGTAATCTGCGGCCAAAGGTACGGCACTTTAGACCCGTTCCGACGATTGTTTCCATCCGTTCCGACGTCGTCTACGACCCGTTCCGATGATACTTTAGGGGGGTAAAGTATCGCATCTACGACCGCAAAGTGACGTACCTTCGGGTGATAGGAACGTTCCGGACGACCGAAAAGTGACATACCTTATTAAACAAAAATTGAGGCTAGCCGATGGGGCAACCTCTCAATCTAAAAAGGCATGCTTAGCGTCTCTATCCTGTTGCTGATCAGTTCCTTGAACTGCGTTTTCTGCTGTTCAGAAACGAAGGAAGCATCAATGCAGGCAAACCACTTTTCTTTGAGCGGTATGAAGCGGTTGAAGATGCGTTGCACCATCTGTCTGTTCAGTCCCGACAGTTCCATAGCCTGTGCAAAGTCCATTGAGAGGAGTTTTTTCTGAAAGCCATTCAACGGCAAAGCCAGTTGGTCACTATCCTCTGGCATCACAATGGCCGTAGAAACCTGGTCGTAGGTAGGTGTCAGCACATATTTGCCAACCTTCTCACTATAGAGGGAGAAGTTCTTGAGGTGCATGTCGGCATTGCCCACAATCCACGAGAAGACAACCTGCTCCCAGAAGTTGACGATGTCGAGTTTAGGAACACTGGAATAGCGATCTATCAGTTTGGCTATCAACTCATAACTACCCTGGTATTTCTGTTCCGTCAATTTCCCTGCCAGCTGGCACATATCCTCCATTGGCAATTTGCGTCCATCATCAGTACGGTCTATGCAACGGGTGATATAGTTCAGTTCACCATCAGCAAAGCGTATCAACGCATGGGGCAACGGACTGGCCGAAAAACCGTTTGGCACAACGTGGATGATAGTCAACCTCGCCATCGTGTAGGGGTTGATAGCAGCAAAGACACTTTTTCATACGCGCTCCTCCTTTGTTTCGATGGGTTCTACGCTGATGTTCCCGATACAGTCGCGGCAACAGGTCAGCAACAATGCCATCCGGTCACGGCGGTTAATCTTCCAGTTGCGCTCGGCAATGTTCAGCATCCATCCCTCTGGAATCAATCCGTCGAAGAACGAGAACATCACATTGTTGACATACGGTTCCTGACGTAAGGGGAGTGTCAGACTGACGGGCTGGGCATCAAGTCTACTAAGATACCCCTCGTCGTAAGCGAATGTATAGCCCTGCGCATCCTCGGTAATGACACCAGCGGGGATGTCGTTGCAGAAAACACGTCCCTGTCTCATTCGTCAGTCCTCCTTTCCATAGGCACGGGTCCCAGTTGCAGATTGAAGAGTTCAAGCACTTGGTTCACTTTGTCCATGCGAACGGTGGGCTTGCCTTGCTCCAATTCACGGACAAAGCGCAAGCCTACTCCCGACTTATATGCGAGGTCCTGTTGCGTGAGATTATATTCCTTACGCAACTGTTTGATAGTAGTGGATAATCGTGTCTCGTTCATACCAATTATACCTTTTCGGGCGCAATTTAGGCATTTTCTTTGAAATAAACAAGAAAACAAACCCGAAAGGGTATAGATTTAACTTTATTTATATATATTATACCCTATAGGGATGTTTGGTATATGATTGCTTATACGAAACGAGGATGTGTCAATGCACATCCTCGTTGTTATTTTTTGATTTCTGAGTGCTGGAAACAGAATTTCTTTATTTCAGTGAGGATGCTGCCCACGAACGAGCCGGTGAAAGAGTCTCCAGCTCCTACAGTGTCGGCCACTTTGACCTTAGGCGTTTCCTGGAAGGATACGTGACCAGGAGTGAATACGTAACTGCCGTTAGTGCCACAGGTGAGCACCAGCATGTCAAGATTGTATTTGCCGAGGATGAGCCAGCACTTGTTCTCGATGTCTAGGCCGGGATAGCCGAACATGCGGCCAATGAGCACCAGTTCCTCGTCGTTAATCTTCAGGATGTTGCAACGCTGGAACGACTCGCGCAGAATCTCCTGCGTATAGAACTGCTGACGCAGGTTGATGTCGAAGATCTTCAGGCAGTCGGCGGGTGTGGCATCAAGAAACTTCTGGATGGTCTCGCGACTGACCACGTTGCGCTGAGCTAATGAGCCGAAGCAAACGGCGCGGCAGTTGCGGGCAATCTCGGCGATGTCGTCATCGAAGCGGATGTTGTCCCAAGCCACGTTTTCCTTGATGTCATACGTGGGAATGCCCTGCTCGTCGAGCTGCACCTGCACCGTGCCGGTGGGATAAGGTACGCGAG
>CACWOS010000015.1 GCA_902762565.1 uncultured Prevotellaceae bacterium | reverse complement strand
CAATCAGGCAGGCTGGGACGAACTTCAAACGCCCTCACTTTATCCTCGTAAGCATCGTGAATTACTCCGTGCTATCGTGTCTCTCAAGACGGGCATCAGCTTCTACAAAGTTGACTTGAAAGCCCTCGATAAAGCTTATAGCATCGCTTTCCCTGAAAGCACGCCAATCAACGTAAATAAAAAGACAAAATAATGTTGCAGTTGTTGCAGTGTTGCAGTTCAAAAAAGAAGATAATATGGCACAAGTAGAAATCAACAAGCAAGCACGACTCTCCCAGCATTTCACGCTGGGGGAGCTCTGCAAAACGAGTGCGAAAACGCAGGATGGCAACATCCCTTCGCACGTACATATTGAGAACTTAAAGCGCCTCTGCGGGTGGCTAGAGATGCTTCGCAGTGAGTGGAACAAGCGCTATGGTGAGGCTGATGACCCTATCATCATCAACTCTGGCTATCGCTCAGAGGCAGTGAACAAGGCAGTGGGTGGCGTTTCTGGCTCGAATCACCTGACGGGGTGTGCTGTGGATATCCACGTGTATGGCATCGAGCAACTGGTGCGTTATGCGGCCATCCTGCTTGACATCAGCGATCTGAACAACGAGGACTTCGATGAACTGCTGCTGGAGCGTTCGCCTCGTGGCAGCTACTGGCTCCACTTCGCAGTCAGGCAATCAGGTAATCGCCGTAGGATTCGTCTGATACAGACGTAAAAGAGAAATTGAAGGAACTAATGGTTGTTAATACCAATAAAGAAAAAGTCGCTAAGTACTGATTTCCAGTGACTTAGCGACTTAATTTTTGGTTGGGGTACCCGGACTCGAACCAGGAAAGGCAGGACCAGAATCTGCAGTGTTACCATTACACCATACCCCAAAAAAGCACACACTAGTTTTAAAAACGGTGCAAAGGTACGACTTTTTCTGGAACTAGCAAAATTTTTGGGCACTTTTTTATAAAAAAACGCAAAATTCGGTTCTTTTCTTTGCATTTCGCGCGATTTTACGTAACTTTGCTGACTGAAAATATACATTAATAATATAAATGGAGCAAACAACACAATTAGTAGAAACAATTAAAAAGGGAATTCAAGAGAAAAAAGGCCAGCGCATCGTAGTGGCAGACCTTCAGGGTATTGAGGGGGCCATAGCACGCTACTTCGTGATTTGTCAGGGTTCATCGCCTGCTCAGGTCGAGGCCATTACTGAATCGATAGGCGAAATGGCACGCAAGGAGTTGGACGAGAAGCCTGCTCGCGTAGCTGGGTTGGAAAATGCACAGTGGGTGGCTATGGATTACGGCGACGTACTGGTGCATGTATTCTTGCCCGACGTGAGAAGCTACTACGATTTAGAGCATCTTTGGGAAGATGCGGAGTTAGTTCAAATACCAGACTTGGATTAAAGTGAACAGTGAATAGTGAATAGTGAATAGTGAATAGTTAATGGAACAACAAAATAGACAACCCCAGAAGAAGGGCCCTCAGATGAATATGCCGAGATTCAACATGAACTGGATCTACGGCATCGTGATTATTACGCTGATAGTGCTCTACATGACGCAAGGACGTGAGAGTTCGAGCGTTACAACCCAGACGTCATACTCGGAATTTAAAACGATGGTGATGAAGGGTTATGCGAGTGAGATAGTGGTCAACAACTACTCGAACACGCTGCAGGTATACATCAAGCCTGAACACATTCGTGACGTATTCCACAAAGGCGTGGAACAGACGGGCAAAGCGCCTAGCGTGAGTGTGGCCATAGGGTCGACAGACCAAGTGGAGGCTTTTGTGAATGAGGCCAGAGAGGCTGGCAAGTTCTCAGGCAAGTACTCGTATGACAACTCGAAGGAGAGTGAATTCTTCAACTCGCTGATTATGAACATCCTGTTCTTTGGCGGCATCATCATGGTGTGGATGTTTATCATGCGTCGCATGGGTGGCGGCACTAGCGCTGGCATGGGCGGTGGCATCTTCAACGTAGGCAAGTCGAAGGCACAGATGTACGAAAAAGGCGGCGAGCTGGGCATCACCTTCAAGGACGTGGCCGGACAGGCTGGCGCCAAGCAGGAGATGCAGGAGATAGTGGACTTCCTGAAGAATCCGCAGAAATACACGGAGTTGGGTGGTAAGATTCCCAAGGGCGCCCTGCTGGTAGGTCCTCCGGGAACAGGTAAGACGCTGCTGGCCAAGGCGGTAGCTGGTGAGGCTGGTGTGCCGTTCTTCTCGATGTCGGGTTCAGACTTCGTGGAGATGTTCGTAGGTGTGGGTGCCTCGCGTGTACGCGACCTTTTCGAAAAAGCCAAGAGCAAGGCACCCTGTATCATCTTCATCGACGAGATTGACGCCGTAGGACGTGCTCGCTCGAAGAATCCCGCCATGGGTGGTAACGACGAGCGCGAGAACACGCTGAACGCCCTGCTGACGGAGATGGACGGTTTTGCCACGAATAGCGGTATCATCACGTTGGCAGCCACCAACCGTGCCGACATGCTGGACTCTGCACTGTTGCGTGCTGGACGTTTCGATCGCCAGATACATGTAGACCTGCCCGACCTGAACGAGCGCAAGGAGGTGTTTATGGTTCACCTGAAGCCCTTGAAACTGGACGAGAGTGTCGATGTGGACTTCCTAGCTCGTCAGACGCCTGGTTTCTCTGGTGCCGATATTGCCAATGTCTGCAATGAGGCTGCCCTGATTGCTGCCCGTTTCAACCGCGAGAAGGTGGGTAAGCAGGACTTCCTGGACGCTGTAGATCGCATCATTGGTGGTCTGGAGAAGAAGACGAAGGTGATGACGGAGGCCGAGAAACGTTCGATAGCCATCCACGAGGCTGGTCACGCTACCATCTCGTGGTTCACGGAGTTTGCCAACCCATTGGTGAAGGTGAGCATCGTACCACGTGGTCGTGCCCTGGGAGCAGCGTGGTATCTGCCTGAAGAGCGTGTGCTGCAGACCAAAGAGGCCATGCTCGACGAGATGTGTTCGCTGCTAGGTGGACGTGCTGCCGAGGAGCTGTTCATTGGTAGCATCTCTACGGGTGCCATGAACGACCTGGAGCGTACCACCAAGCAGGCATACGGCATGGTGGCCTTTGCAGGTATGAGCGAGAAACTGCCTAATCTGTGCTACTATAACAATCAGGAGTACCAGTTCCAGCGTCCTTATTCGGAGACTACTGCCAAGATTATGGACGACGAGGTGCTGAAGATGGTGAACGAGCAGTACGAGCGTGCGAAGCAGATACTGACGGAACACAAGGAGGGTCACGCCCAGCTGGCTCAGTTGCTGGTAGACCGTGAAGTGATCTTTGCCGATGACGTGGAGAAAATCTTTGGCAAGCGTCCTTGGCAGAGCCGTTCAGAAGAACTGCTCGAGGCTCAGATGCGTGCCGATGCCGAGCGCATGGCCGAAGAGCGTGCCCGCGAGCTAGAGGCGCAAGGCGAGAAGAACGAGCAAAGCTCTAGTGAAGGAGTGAATAATGAAGAGTGAACAGTGAAGAGTGAAGAGTGAAGAATTTGCTACCGCTAAATAAAAAATGCTTATGAAGAACTTTATCATTAGAACCATCACAGGCGTCATCTTCGTGGCAGCCATCGTAGCCAGCTTTTTGCGACCTGAGGCTATGGTGCTGCTGTTCAGCATCGTAACAGGCCTGACAATATGGGAGTTTACGGGTCTGGTCAACGAGCGCGAAAACGTCACCATCAATCGCTTTATCTGCACCGTTGCAGGTGTCTATTTCTTCTTTGCGATGACCTACTTCTGCAGCGATCTCTATGGCGGTGTGGCTAAGAGCGTGGTGTTCATCCCCTATCTGATTACCATCATTTATCTGCTGATAGCCGAACTGTACCTGAAACAGGACGACCCGGTTCAGGACTGGGCCTACACCATGCTGTCGCAAATGTATATCGCCCTACCCTTTTCGCTGCTCAACGTGTTGGCATTCACGAGTGACAGCAGTGGTGTGGTCGTTTTCAACACGCTGTTGCCACTGAGTGTCTTCGTATTCCTGTGGATGAATGACACTGGTGCCTATTGTGTAGGCTCGCTCATTGGTCGCCATAAACTCTTCCCACGCATCTCCCCTGGTAAATCGTGGGAGGGTTCCATCGGTGGTGCCGTCGTGGTGCTGGCTGTCGCTGCAGCCATCTCCATCTACATAGACGACGTGATGCTGACGCTCCCCCAATGGTTAGGTCTGGGATTGGTGGTCGTTGTCTTTGGCACGTGGGGCGACTTGGTAGAGAGTCTCTTCAAACGTACACTGGGCATCAAGGATAGTGGCAACATTCTGCCTGGACATGGTGGCATGCTCGACCGTTTCGACTCTTCGCTGCTAGCCATTCCCGCTGCTGTCGTCTATCTGTATACGCTGTCACTGTTTTAGCTATGAAGAAGCTGTTGACCATAGTGCTGCTATGCTGGTGTGTCGGCTGTGCATATAGTGCGCGCGCTGTCGACCCCGTCAAGCAATATGGGCAACTGCAAGTCAAGGGGGCCCAGTTGTGCGACCAGCAGGGACAACCCGTTATACTGCACGGCCTGAACCTTGAATGGGACACTCGTTGGCCACGCATGTACAACAAGAAGTACATGAAGACGCTCAAGCGCGAGGGACAATATCCGTTGCTGCGTCTGGCCATGGAGGTTTCCGAGGGGAACGGCTATCTGGCTCATCCACAGCAGGCTATGGCATGTCTTAAGCCCGTGATAGAGACGGCCATCAAGCAGAACATCTATGTTATCATCGACTGGCACGCCAACAGCATGCACACCCAGGAGGCTCGTCAGTTCTTTGGCGAGATAGCGCAACGTTACGGTCGTTACCCACACATCATCTACGAAATATACAACGAGCCCATCGAAGAAACATGGACTAGCATCAAGAAATATGCCTCAGAGGTCATCAGCGAAATCCGCCGTTATGACCCAGATAATATCGTGCTGGTGGGATGTCCGCACTGGAATCAGGACATTCATCTGGTCACCAACAGCCCACTCGATGGTTTCCAGAACGTGATGTACACCGTCCATTTCTATGCTGCCACGCATGGCGACGACCTGCGTCAACGTACGGAGGATGCTGTCCGTCAGGGCATACCAATATTTATATCAGAATGCGGTGCCATGGAAGCCTCGGGCGAAGGACCTATTGACTTAGAGAGCGAAGCCCAATGGGTAGCGATGTGCCATCGGCTGGGCATTAGCTTCGTAAAAAAATTCTTAACGATACACGACCTATGACAAAAGAACAAGAAAAACTCATCACTGCCAATATGGGCTATGTGGTGACACTGGCGCGCCAGTATCGTAGCGACATTCTTAGCACTGACGACTTGGTCAGCGAGGGTGCTATCGGTCTGATGAAAGCTGCCGAAAAGTTTGACCCTGAGCGTGGCAAACCCTTTGTCACCTTTGCCGCACCTTATATACGTCGCGCCATTGAGACTGCCATTACCAAGGCCAGCACGGATACCGACGTGCGTTCTACTGACGAATCACTGCCCGTAGGCAGCCGCAACAACTTCACGCTGCTCAACGTGTTGGAAGACGTACATGCAGAAAAGGCCGATGCCATCGTCGAGGAAGAAACCCTCAACGACGATCTGCTCTCCTGCATCGATGTACTTAACGATCGTGAGCGTGAGGTGATCAGCCGCTATTACGGACTGAAGGGGTGGCGACAGACTATGGCCGAGATAGCCGAGGATATGGGACTGAAGCGCGAACGCGTACGTCAGGAACGCGACAAGGCCGTGCGCAAGCTGCGCCATGCTGCAAAAAGTAAGATGTAAGATGTAAGACGAAAAATGAAAAAGTTTGCTTTACTATTACTTGTCGTTTATCACTTATCACTTATCACTGCTGATGCCAAGGTCGTCAAAGTATTAGCCATTGGCAATAGTTTTTCGCAGGATGCCGTGGAGCAGTATCTCTATGAACTGGCTGCTGCTCAAGGCGACTCGCTCGTCATTGGCAACGCCTATATCGGGGGGTGCTCCATTGACCGTCACTACGACAACCTGCTGACGGGCAAGGCTGACTATGAATATCGAAAGGTGGTGCGCGGCATCCGTTCGAATAAAAAGAAGGTTGACCTGAAGACCATTATCCGCGACGAACAGTGGGATATCATTACGCTGCAGCAGGCCAGCCACTATTCCGGACTGCCCAAGACCTACGGCAATCTGGGACAATTCAAGCGTCTGGTGCAGAGCTATACCACCAATCTGCATGTAGAATTTGTGTGGCACATGACCTGGGCCTATGCCGAGGATTTTCAGTCAAAGAACTTCGTGCCTTACGACAATAGCCAGCATAAGATGTATACAGCCATTGTCAGTACCATGCAGAACATACTGCCTGTCATCGGAAATCCACGCGTCATTCCTTCTGGTACTGCTATCCAACTGGCCCGCTACCGACTAGGCGACACGCTGAACCGTGACGGCTATCACCTCTCACTGACCACTGGACGCTATACAGCAGCCTGCACGTGGTGCGAGTTCCTCACAGGACGCATTGTCGACGGCAATCACTACTGGCCAGACACCATCACTGAAGAAGAAGCCCAAGTATGCCAACTTGCTGCGCACGAGGCCATGTTCATGCAGCAACAAGGGCGTTACCTGAGTTTCTAGAACGTCCATTTGGCTGCCAAGGTAGGAATGGCATAGAACTTATGACTGTTGCCATCGGCATCGAACACAAAGTTGTTGCTGATTTCGACCTCGGTACCAAGGCTGACGTTAATGCCGTCCATACCTTTCAACTTGTTGAGATTGAACCAGAACTGGGGTTCGCTCAGTACGATGAGCTTGCCACAGACATCCTTGTCGTACCAGACATCGAGGAAGCCTGAGAAGGTGCAGAGACCACCAGCAAAGGTGTCGCCCCATACACCAGTGACTTGGAATCCGTTGAAAGCACCACGGCCAGCTCCTTTGAAGTAGTATTTATACATGGCCTGAAGGGAAAGTGTCTTCGAGAAGTCGCTGCTGGCCCAATTCCAAGCCATACCACCTAGGAAGGCGTGTTGGAAGCGGTTGCCTATGCCTGTATGTTCGATAGTGGTAGCTCCACCGTCGTATTCCAAATGGAGAGCAAAAGGTGTCTGTTGACCTAGTTTGAACTCACGAGAAATCTCCCAATAGGCACCAGCGGCACCGTCAGTGAAATAGTCGATGTCAGTGAACATGAAGGTGCTGCCCCACTTGTCTGGTTTGAACATCTCGACAGTGGTGGTAACGTTAGGTCTACCTGATAGACCATCATAGAGGGAGTGACCAAAATCGTAGTGCAACTGAATGTTCTGTGCCTGAGCACCTAAGGCTATAACAGTCATCAGTGCAATCATAAAAAGCTTTTTCATGTCTTTCTTATTATCTATTTTTCTATATCAATAGTTGATTCATATTTTATTAACTTCTTAACTTCTCAATCATAATCCGTGCGGCTTCGTCAGGAGCCTGGCTGTCTCCTAACAGACGGTGCACCTCATCATAATCGGCTAACATTCGCTCACGCTGACTACCACCAGGTAAGATGGCTTCCAACTCGCGACGGATATTTTCAACGCTGAAGGTCTCAGCCACCAGTTCACGCACCACTTCACGATTGGCAACAAGATTGACCAGCGACACCCATTTAACTTTGATGAAATGGCGCTTCAGGAAGCCAATCAACTGGGGCAGAGGTGTCTCGTAGCATACGACCTGCGGCACACGGAACATACAAGTCTCAAGGGTGGCTGTTCCACTGGTGACAAGGGCTGCTGTAGCCTTGGCCAGCAGAGGATAGGTCTCGTTGACGACAAGTCGTACGGAACTATCATTTAGGAACTGTTGGTAGTAGTTGGGATCAATGCTTGGCGCACCAGCCAGCACGATATCATATTGTCCTGTCAGATGCTTCGTGGCCTCAATCATCGCAGGCAGGTTATCCTTAATTTCCTGCTTACGACTTCCTGCCAACAGCGCAATAATGGGTTTCTCGTCAGTCTGTGTCCGTCCGTGTTCGTCCGCTGCCAGAAACTCCCTCACCTCCTGTGCCGTCGGATTGCCCACATAGTGGATGGGATAATGGTGTTTCTGTTCGAAGAATTCCACCTCGAAAGGCAGGATGGAGAAGAGTTCGTCGACATCGCGCTTGATGTTCTTGATGCGATACTCTTTCCATGCCCATATCTTAGGCGAGATGTAGTAATAGACCATCGGCTTGTGGCTATTAGCTGCTAGCCGTTGGCTATGGATGTACTTGGCGATATTAAGATTAAAGCCAGGATAGTCGACAAGGATGACAACATCGGGCTGCCACTGGGCTATGTCCTCCTTGCACATCTTCATATTTTTGAGAATAGTACGAAGGTGCAACAGTACTGGAATAAAGCCCATATACGCCAGCTCGCGATAGTGGCGAACACGCGTACCACCCACAGCAGCCATCAGGTCGCCTCCGAAAAAGCGGAAGTCGGCCTCGCTGTCGCGCTGCTTCAAAGCCTGCATCAGGTGCGAGGCATGTAGGTCACCACTGGCCTCACCCGCTATCAGATAATACTTCATTGAACGTCGAACATTATAACTTTTCTAACGTCGTTAACTCTTCCATTGCCTCGTAGGCTGTCACATCGATACGAGTTGGGGTGATGGCCACGTAGCCATTGTCCAGCGCCCAACGATCGGTATCCGTAGCCTCTGGCTCGTCATTCTGGTAGTGGCCCACCATCCACCAATAGTCGTAGCCACGCGGATGATGACACTTGCTGCACTCGTTATACCACGAGCCTTTTGACATGCGACACACCTTGACACCCTTGTATGAGGACTGAGACTCCAGAAGTGGGAAGTTCACATTCAGACAGACGCCCAAAGGCAGTCCGTGCTCCAGCACATGTTTCGTAATCTGCTCGATATGAGGGCGCAATGGCTCGAAGTCGGCATCGGCCCGATGGTCGCACAGCGAGTAAGCCACTGAGGGGATATACTTCATACAACCCTCCAGCGTGACACCCATCGTACCAGAATAGTGCGTATTCACAGAGGCATTGTCGCCATGATTGATACCACCTATCACCATATCAGGCTTACGAGGACAGAGATTGGCCAATGCCATCTTGACGCAGTCAACGGGCGAGCCATTGCACGACCACACCTCTACCCCATTCTCCTTGCGACGCAGGGTCAGGGTCAGCGGAACGGTGGCCGAAAAGGCGCATGCCTGTCCACTACGTGGTCCGTCAGGAGCACACACCAGCACATCGCCCATCGGGCGAACCATCTCTATCAAGTCATTGATGCCTTTGGCTGCATAACCATCATCATTCGATATCAGTATCAGTGGTCTTGTCGCTTCTTTTTCCATAACTGCGTGCAAAATTACGAATTTTTTCCCATAATCGTTGGCTGTTTCCGAAAAAAATGTAATTTTGCAAATACTAAACGTAGAACGTTCAAATAATAAAAACCATCCTCTGGGTTGCATCACTCATCAAAAAGTAGATTTTTATTAACATTGCGCTAAAGGTACTGCACATGTCATCACTAGGAAATCGCCAGTCCGTCGCAATTGATGGGCTGGCGATAACTTTTTACTTCCTTGCTAAGCACTTTGCAACTCGCGACCAAAATAGTGGAAAGCCTCACGAATCTCTTGCAACCTACTAGCACTGGGCTTCGATATGCCATAGATGTATCTAGCCAACAGGCTTTTGTTGATGTTTAGATAGCGAGCTACCTCTGAGACATTCAGCCAAGGGAAACGATGGAACATGGCTGCAACCTCATTTTCGGTATTGGGCTCAGAAGTCTCATAGAAGCTTGAAATATGCATATCAACATCTATTGCCTCCCATCTGATAGCCATACCCTCGTCCTCAAGACTATAGTCGCTACGCTGCTCAGCACTAGCCTCCTGCAGTTCAGGATAAGCCTCCAACGGTCTACTTAGCAGTCGCCCTTCGGTAGTCTTCACATAGATACGGTTCCCTTCAAACCATAAATTCTTAATTGCCTCCATAATTCTCTTCATTATTAGAGTGCAAAAATAGGTATAAAATTTTATACCTCCAAATATTTGGGCGCTTTTTTCTTTTTGCCGATAGAAAAACCATCTCAGCAACATTCTGAGGAGAAGCCCCCCTGTTCCTTGTTTTTTATCATTTCCCAGGTGTGTCAGGAACCCGTCCCCTGACACACCTAGAAGTAGATTGTAATTGACATTGCGCTAAAGGTACTGCACATGTCATCATTAGAAAATCGCCAGCCCGTCGCAATTGATGGGCTGGCGATAGCTTTCTCTATTGGAGATGTTCCTTTGATCCACATGAGATTGTCCGTACTTAAACCTTGGAAACTGTGCAGAATATTGCCATATCAAGAGAAAAGACAACCCTATCAGTATGAAAGCGTGGGCCAGTTGACGACGCCGATGGAAAAGCCTCACGACAAAACCTGACTAGCAGGTACAAAGTTACATAAAATGTCGACAATACCAAATATTTAGCGTCCAATAAACAAGAAAAAATAAAAATACTTGGATATTTCAAAGAAAACCATTATATTTGCAAACAGAATGCGACGATAATGTCATTTCTAATAACAGATAAGAGTTATGCCACAGATTTGTTTCTTTTACGGGATATACATTTGGATGAACTTCTCAGACCATCAGCCACCTCATTTCCATGCATGGTATGGTGACTATAAGTGCATCGTGAACATCAAAGATGGAATCGTCAAAGGTGAGATGCCAGGCAGGGCCTTGCGTATGATTCTTGAATGGCTTGAAGATCATCGTCAAGAGTTGATGGTGAATTGGGAAAAATCTCAGAAAGGTGAGCAACTTGATAAGATTGAACCACTTAAATAAGGAGAGTTATGTTTATTGAAGTCACGAAAGCAGATTATTTGGACGGCTACAGAGTTAAGTTGCTGTTCAATAATGGTGAGACGAGAATCGTAGACTTGTCTCAGTCTCTTAATGGTGCTGTTTTCGCACCTCTGAAGGATTTGGAGTTCTTTAAACGCTTCACCATCAAGTTCAACACTATCGAGTGGGAAAATGGTGCCGACTTCGCACCCGAGTACCTCTATAAGATTGGTGTGGCTGCATGATAAAAAACAGAGGGGCGTTTGTCTCGCGCAGTAGCCATCCTCTGGGTCGCATCACTCATCAAAAAGTAGATTTTTATTGACATTGCACTAGAGGTACCGCACATTGCCAACATTAGGTTATCGCCAGCCCGTCGCAATTGATGGGCTGGCGATAACTTTCTTTATGAACGTGAGTTAGTGTTACTTCAAAAAATACACAAGTAGGTCCACCGTGCACTCTTTCTAGAATTAATTTCTCAAAGACGTAACTTCATACTCTTAGTTCCAACCTTTACCACATATACACGATCCTTATGAAGTGGAATCTCTACTTGCGAACTTTCAGCACGAACAGACTGCTTCAGTACTCCGTCAATGTTATAAACACGAATGACATCATCCGCATTGACACCTGAAACTCTAATGCCTTCTGACGTAGCCAAGACCTTTAGATTTGAATACTCAATAGCATTAACTGCACTATTCTCCTGTTCATATACAATAATCAACGTAGAGTTCTCATTGACAACTGGTGTTGTAAACGAATTCTTTGAGTCCAATTCATTCGTTACATCCTTATCATTGAATGTCACGGAATGAATCTTCCAACCTGTCTCTGCGTAGATGGTAAATGTATGCGTACTGCCCTTATTCACCTTGGTGCTTACCATACCGTTATCAGTCTGCTTGATGAATAGGGTCGGATTATACTCTTCTTCTCCTACAATTGTTACTTCTTTATTGATACGTTGCGTAGAATAATAGTTGTCATTGCCTTCCTGAACTGCCTTGATATGGAACGAACCAGCTTTCTTACACTCCATATAGGTCTTACTGCCTGCTTTGTATATCTCAGCATAGTTTTCTGAGTCGGCCGTAAATGTGATTGGAAGCTTTGAAGAGGCACTGGCTTGCAGTTCTACTTGATCACCTACTTTCAGATTTGTCAGGTCTTGACTCCACGTAAAGGTCTGCTCTGCCTTTACAATGGTAAGTTGACCAGAGCCATAGCTAAGCATATAATTGGGCGAATAGCCACCAGTTACCTCAATAGGATACGTTCCGACATTCGATGTCTTTGTGGCTGTAGTGCGAACCATTGGCTGTGTTTGGAGCGAATAACCTGTATCGTTACCAACCAAGCCCTCATATTCGATGGTGAATGTAGGATTATCCTGACCATATGGCCTCTCATAGTTGCCAACGAAGGCTTTGAGAGGTCTTGGTGTAACAGTTAGTTGACCATTCTGATAGTTCATAGTATAGTTCTTAGCTAGTCCACCACTCACTCTAATATCATAAGTTCCTGCTTTACTCTGGATGTTTGCTGTTGTAGTTGTGGTTGGTTCTACATCTAACACTGCTTTCGTCTCGTCATTCACGAATCCAGAATAGTCTACCGTAAACACCGGATTTTCCTCTCCATAGAGTCTGCTTGCCGAATTAGCCTTTACTGTCAATGGACGCTGCTTGATGGTCAGCATTCCAGCCGTGTAAGTAAAGTCATAGTTGTCGGATTGTGCCCCTTCAGGCGTAATGGTGTATGTGCCTGCATTACTGGTAGCTGTTGCATCTGTTGCTATCGAAGGCTTTGTAGTCAGTGCATTTTCTGTATCACCATTCACAAATCCGGAATAGGTATAGCTGTATGTTGGCATTGTTCCACAATAGTCCATCGATGCATTATTTGCTTTGACAGTCAATGGGGCTTTAGTGATGGTTAGTTTACCAGGCGTATTCGAAATAATCTCATAGTTCTTTGGCTCACAAGTCACCGTAACGTCATAACTGCCGGCTCCACTTGCCTTTGTTGCAGTAGTGGTGAATGTTGGTATCTTTGTCCATACCGGTACTGTCTCGTTATTCTTCAAGCCCGAATAGCCCAAAGTAAATGTCGGATTTTCTGCTCCGTACAACTTACTGGCATCCATAACCTGAACACCTAACGATGCTTTGTTCACTGTCAGCTCTCCCTGCTCGTATTCAAATGTGTAGTTCTGTGCTTTACCACCACTGATTGTGATTGGGTATGTTCCTACTGCACTCTTTTCATTAGCAGTTGTTGTTGCTAATGGTTTGGATGTCAGCACACTTTCGTCTTCTCCATTAACAAAGCCAGAATAGGTGATAGTGAAGTTAGAATTAGCTTCTCCGTAAGTTCTGCTTGTACTATTTACTTTGGCCTTCACCTTAACAGGCTTAATAGTATATTTGTAAGGAATATAAGCCGTAAACTTTTCTATTCCTTTAGTGAATGTAGCAGGAATTACTTCTTCATAGGTACCTACATCTGACTTCAGTGTTGGCATTTCCAAACTAACGGTATACCCCTCCACATTATTTGTCCATGTCGGAGTAGGCGCTTTGCCCGTATAATCGAATTTTGTTTCGGAGAAAGATATCATTTCTATGATACTAGCATTGTTAATAGAATATGACGGTTCGCTATATGTCTCCTTGCTGGGTACATAAGTTTGAGAGGTTGCCGTCCAATTTGAAGGTGGTGTAGAACTTAAATATATCAGTTCTCTAAGCATATTACACTTATTAAACGGATTACTGCCGAATTCTATTACCGTGCTTGGAATAATTAATGATAATATTAAGGAGTTTTCAAAAGCACTTGCACCTATACGTTTTAGTCCATCTTGGAGTTTCACCTTTTTAATTGGATTTTTTACAGATGTTGTCGAACTGTAAGAATTGTATGAAAAAGCATAGTTGCCTATTTCTTCGATTGTATTAGGTAGAACCAATTCTCTTAAGCTGCCTGCGGCAAATTTCCCAACCCATTTCACTGTGTATACCAAGCCCTCATATTTAATGGAAGGTGGGACTGTTATTATCGAGGAAGTATTTCCAGATGCAATAGAAACTGTAGCATACGTACCAGATAAAGAATAATTCAAACTATCCACTATAACAGCCCCTGCATTTGCAACACACATTGTCATCGCACTCATGAGTATTAATACTCTCTTATTAAATTTTTTCATCATAATTGTATATAATTAAAAGTCATAATCCATTCCACCTTTAGCTATTCTATCAATCAAACTTATGCATTGCTCTGACTGACTGTCTAATCCATACCTGCTTATTCCAAAAACATCAGCATCATGGTCTACACAAAAGATCATAAATGGATCCCATTCTAACAATCTCTGTATTTGAATACAAGCAGCCTCTTTCTCTTTTGGCTTTGAAGTAAGAAGATATTCCTTGTATGCACTTTGCAATAGCTCATTCCGATCTTGCCATTCTTTCATTTCCCGTTCTTTCATTTTGAACAACAATTTAGTAGGAGGCTCCCTATACCTAATAATAATATGATCAAGCCTTACTAATATACAAAAAATAAGCGTGGGAGTCTATCTGTTACTCGTCCCACAGCTGAGGCTCTGGCATCGCCCTGATAGTTGAACGAGCAACGCCGAAGCCCACGCCTGTATGTAGATACCACAACAATAACAGAGAGCCAATAATGGCTGACAGCTATTAAAGATACGGATATCACATACCCATGAGCGTCATTGTTGCCTTGTTCTTGACTATCAGTTAGGAACTGCCAGATTCCAGCTGTCAAGCACAAAGCGCAAGATAACGCTTTTTCCTATATATTGGTCTCCACCCTCATCAGCCGTGCCCGCAAGCAGGGCTTCGGAATGAAGACAGTGCAAAGATAGGAAATAAAAATGAAACAACAAAAGAAAAATGAAAAAATCTGCGTCATCTGCGCTATCTGCGAGAGAAATAAGACAGCATTAGCAAGCAAAAAAAAGAAGTCCGCGTGGACTTCTCTTTATCACTTTATTCTTTGTTGCAGATTCTCTGGATTCATCAACATGTCCCAAATATCAACAATATGTACTATCTCAGACGATTTTGCGTAGTAGTAGACAATCTTAAATCTTCCCAGTATCTGACAACTGCGATACTTACGTTTCCTGTCTGCCAACAATGGTTCCAGCGTATAGGATTCTGGATGTGTTGCGACACGATTCGCAAAGGCGATACGTTCTGTCATCCATTTCTTAGAAGTTTTTTGGCCATACTCCAAGAAAGCATTTAAAACGTACTTGTCAAAAAGACGGTCAGCCTTTACCGTCCATTTCACCTCAGCCATGGGTACTTGCTGTATAGATTAGCACGAGACTGAGACTCTGACACCCAGTCACTCCAATCTCCTTGTTCTGCTTTTTCGATAGAGGTCTCTGCTTCGTCTATTCGAGCATTCAATTCTTTCATGTCGTATGGACCAATGCCAGGATCCCAAGCATCAGCCACATCAACACTATCTTCGTTGAATGTTGCAAGGGTATTGGCATAGCAACTACCTGTAGCACCATACCCTACAGATGGCTCACAGCACATACCAATGCCTTCTTCCTCTTCAATCTCTGGATACCTATTATCTTTCATATAGTACTTATTAACGACTGCAAAGATAAGCATTTTTTCTTAAACGAGGTGCATTAAGAGGAGATTTTTTGAAAAAACTGTGAATAATTACTGATTTGAGGTGATTATTGGGAAAGTCAGATATCAGCTGAGTATCTGTCTTTTTCAAAGTGAAAAATTAAAAAAAGAAAGGAAAAATCCAAAAATAACTGACATCCGACATAGTTAAATAGATAAGTATCTAGTTATTAGTTATTTGTGAAACTAAATTTTGTCGCCAAACTGACATAAAACTGACATAGAACTGACATAGAACTGACATAATTGGCATGTTAATGGCGAAGTGAATGATGCGATGATGAACAATAAGAGACGAAGTGATGCAAAGTAAGCAGAAAGGTGATGCGAAGTAAGCGGAGTAAGTGCGAGGAGGCAGGTCAGGCATCGAGAGCTACCTTTGCGTTTTTAAATTCTCTAGAGAATTTGGCAGTCCGCTTACTTCTCGCGATGTGCGACAAGGCATGTTGTCGTTCAATTCTCTAGAGAATTCAGAAGCGAGAAATAAGCTGGTACATCGAGAGGTGCCACTATCGAATGGGGTTGCTTTTATAGGAGCCGTTAAATGCTACTATCACACATCAGACAGCATCAGTACAACAACAAATGACGCACTGATACAGGATTTATGTCGGTTTTATGTCAGTTCTATGTCAGTTTTATGTCGGTTTTATGTCAGTTTGTCGACAGATTCCAGCTTTACAACTTACTAATATCCAAAGAATTATATAATAGACTATGTCGGATGTCAGTATAAATCGCGAAAAATGATGTATTGATAATAAAAATTAGTGCTAAGTGATGACTGTATGAATTGGGAAAAGTGAAAAGATTAGAAAAAACAAGCCGACATTTGGTAGGTTCATTCTTTTTTTGTACCTTTGCACTCTATTATAAAATAGGAAAAAAGAGATTATGGGAAAGATTATAGCTTTGGCCAATCAGAAAGGTGGCGTAGGAAAGACTACGACAACCATTAATTTGGCCGCATCGCTGGCAACGTTGGAAAAGACTGTTTTGGTGATTGACGCCGACCCACAGGCTAACGCCTCAAGTGGACTGGGTGTGAACTTGCAGGAGGTGGACTGCTCGTTGTACGAGTGTCTGATAGACCACGCTGACGTTCGCGATGCTATTTATACTACAGATATCGACGGACTGGACATCATCCCCAGCCACATAGACCTAGTTGGTGCAGAGATAGAGATGCTGAACATGGAGAATCGTGAGCGCATGATTGCCAAATTATTGGAGCCCTTGCGCGGCGAGTACGACTATATCCTCATTGACTGCTCGCCCTCGTTGGGTCTGATTACGGTGAACTCACTGACGGCAGCAGACTCCATCATCATCCCTGTGCAGTGTGAATACTTCGCATTGGAGGGTATCTCAAAGCTGCTGAATACCATCAAGATTATCAAGCAGAAGCTGAATCCGAAGTTGGAGATTGAGGGTTTCCTGCTGACTATGTACGACTCGCGTCTGCGTTTGGCCAACCAGATTTTCGACGAGGTAAAACGCCACTTCCAGGAACTGGTGTTCAAGACGGTCATCCAGCGCAACGTCAAACTGTCGGAGAGTCCCAGTCACGGTCTGCCCGTCATCCTGTACGATGCTGACTCGACAGGTTCAAAGAACCACTTGGCATTGGCCAAGGAAATCATTAACGAGAACAAGTAATATGGCTGTAAAAAAGAAATTTGCAACAGGTGTGCTGGGACGCGGACTAGACGATATAGGAACTGGTCGCGGACTGGATGCCTTGATAGATACCACTGCAGAGGTAAAGACTGAAGGCTCGTCGAACCTGAATGAGGTGGAAATCAGTTTGATTGACCCCAACCCCAACCAGCCGCGTCGCGAGTTCGACCAGGACGCCCTGCAGGAGCTGGCCAACAGCATTCGCGAACTGGGCATCATCCAGCCCATCACACTACGCAAGATGGATGGTGGCCGTTATCAGATTATTGCTGGCGAACGCCGTTGGCGTGCCTCACAACTGGCTGGTTTACAAAAGATTCCCGCCTACATCGTCAGCGTCGAAGACCAGAGCGTCATGGAAATGGCACTGGTCGAGAACATCCAACGCGAGGACCTGAACGCCATAGAGATAGCACTGGCCTACCAGCATCTGGCCGAGGCCACAGGCATGACACAGGCTAAGATTTCCGATCGCGTGGGCAAGAGTCGTGCTGCCGTAACCAACTATCTGCGACTGCTGAAGTTGCCTGCTCAGGTGCAAATGGCACTGAAGAACCACGAGATAGAGATGGGACATGCCCGTGCGCTATTGGCTGTCGACAGTCCCTCACTGCAGATCAAGTTGTTCCGTGAGGTACAGCAACAACAGTTGTCCGTCCGCAAGGTTGAGGAACTGGTTCAGGCCCTAAAGAGTGGCGACGACGTCAAGACGGCACGTGGCAAGATAGCCTCGAAGGCACAGTTGCCTGAGGAATTCAACATTCTCAAGGACCGTCTGGCTCAGTTCTTCCAGACGAAGGTTCAGATGAGTTATTCGCCCAAAGGCAAGGGTAAGATTACCCTCCAGTTCGACAATGAGGAACAACTGGAGAACATCATGAACATACTGGACGGCGCTTCGCTAGTGAATAGTGATAAGTGAAAAGTGAAGAATGATTATTAGTAAACATATCATCTTTTTGCGGTGGATGGTGCTGACATTACTATTCACTGTTCACTGTTCATTATTCATTAGCCCTGCAAGGGCGCAGAACGTTGACTCCACGTTAGCTGTGGTTGACTCCACGCTGGCTGCCATTGACTCCACCTTGGCCACCATCAACGCACAGGCCTTGACGGATAGCGTCAAGACGCTGGCAGAAGACACAACATCGGTGGTGATCAACAAGAAACAAGCCAAAGAGAAAGTCAAGCGTGACTGGAACACATGGACGCCTGACCCTCAGCGTGCCTTGTGGCTGGCCTTGGTCATCCCTGGTGCTGGTCAGATATATAACCGCAAATACTGGAAACTGCCCATCATCTATGGTGGATTCATGGGCTGTATATACGCGTTGTCGTGGAACAACATGATGTACAAGGACTACTCGCAGGCCTATCAGGACATCATGGACAACGACCCCAATACGGCATCGTACAACAAGTTCCTGCATTTGGGACGTACGATAACCAAAGACAACGAGGATCGTTACAAACAGTTGTTCAAGAGCCGTAAGGACAAGTATCGCCGATGGCGCGACATGAGTTTCTTCGTCATGCTGGGCATCTATGCCATTTCGGTGATTGATGCCTACGTGGATGCTGAGCTGTCAGTATTCGACATCTCGAAGGACCTGAGCCTGAAGGTGGAGCC
Organism: uncultured Prevotellaceae bacterium; assembly: GCA_902762565.1. Classification (GTDB taxonomy): domain Bacteria; phylum Bacteroidota; class Bacteroidia; order Bacteroidales; family Bacteroidaceae; genus Prevotella. The sequence goes on along the minus strand of CACWOS010000015.1, from coordinate 41,632 downwards.
CACTGTCATCCCCAACTTCATGGGTGGCAATCCTCTGCAAGCACAGTCAATAGGCGTGAACTGCAGTCTGAACTTTTAGTTGAGAGTTAAGAGAAGATTAGTAAAGACAATTAAGATATAACATGAGCAAGATAGGCAAACGCAAAATAACGGAAAAAGTAGTTAAGTGGCTGATGTTCATTGGCCTGTTGGTTTTTATGCCACTCAATATGAGTGCACAAGCCATTGACGAAGACGATGACGACGACGAACCCGACGAAGAGGACGAAATCACCGTTGTAGACCAGAACGGCGACGAGGAAGTCATCGAGTTCCCTGAGGCTATGACCTACGACTTGGACTCGTTGCTAAACCTCTATATGGCTAAGACCTATCTTGACGAGCAAGACTGCAACATGAAGGATGTGAATCCTGAGTACAGCAAGGAAGAGTATGTAGACCGCCTGTATCGTATGCCATGCGTGATGGAGATGGCCTATAACGATGTGGTACAGAAATTCATCGACCGCTATAGTGGTCGCCTGCGCCGATCCATCAGCTACATGCTGGGAGCCTCCAACTTCTACATGCCCATCTTTGAGGAGGCTTTGGAAATGTATCAGTTGCCTTTGGAGTTGAAGTATCTGCCCATCATCGAGTCGGCTCTCAATCCGAAAGCCGTCAGTCGTGTGGGTGCTGCCGGACTTTGGCAGTTTATGCCCGCTACTGGCAAACAGTATGGCCTGAAGCTCAACTCGCTGGTCGACGAGCGTCGTGATCCAGTCCTGTCATCACAGGCTGCAGCCCGCTATCTGCGCGACCTCTACAAGATTTTCGGCGACTGGAATCTGGTGATTGCTGCCTACAACTGTGGTCCAGAGAACATCAACAAGGCCATCCGCCGTGCCAACAACACCACATCGCTGAAAGGCGAGAATGGTGAGCCGTTGCCTGTTGTCAAGGACTACTGGCATATCTATCCCTATCTGCCAAGAGAAACACGCGGCTATGTGCCTGCCTTCATTGCCGCCAACTACATCATGACCTACTACTCGCTGCATAACATCTGTCCGATGACGACACGTCTGCCTGCCAAGTCTGACACAGTCATGGTCAGCCGTAACGTACATTTGGAACAAGTAGCTGAGGTCGTGGGACTTAACATCGATTTTCTACGTTCGCTCAATCCGATGTATCGTCGTGACATAGTGCCTGGTGCCACTGAGCCATCGCCACTGCGTCTGCCACTGGCCGATGTAGGACGCTTTATCGACTTGGAGGACTCAGTATACAACTACAGAGCCAACGAGTTACTGACCCATCGTACTGAGGTGGAGGTTCGCGATGATGTGCCCACCTATTATCATAAGAGCAAACGCACAGCCAAGAGGGGCAAAAAAGCACGTGTAAGTCGCAAGGCGCGTGCTACCAAGAGCCGTGCTAAGGCTACTCGCAAGAAGACCGCCACTCGCAAGAGAGCGTCCACCAAACGTAAGTCAACAAGGAAAAGAAGGAGGTAAACTATGGAAATGGATGAGGAAATGATGCGCGAAGCCGCTGACGACCAACTGATCAATGGCGCGTTCCAAAAACTGCTGGACACCTACCTGTCATCGCGCCACCGTAAGAAGGTAGATATCATTACCATGGCATTTAATTTTGCCCGTCAGGCTCACAAGGGGGTACGACGTCTCTCTGGTGAGCCGTATATCATGCACCCCATCGCTGTGGCTCAGATTGCCTGTGAGGAGGTAGGACTGGGGTCCACCAGTATCTGTGCTGCCCTGTTGCATGATGTCGTTGAGGATACTGACTACACCACAGAGGACATAGAAAACATCTTTGGTCCGAAGATTGCGCAGATTGTTGACGGACTGACAAAGATCAGTGGTGGTATCTTTGGCGAACAGGCTTCTGCCCAAGCAGAGAACTTCAAGAAGTTGCTGCTGACGATGAGCGAAGATATCCGCGTCATCCTTATCAAGATATGCGACCGTCTGCACAACATGCGCACATTGGAGTCGCAGCCTGCCAACAAACAATATAAGATTGCTGGCGAAACACTGTATATCTACGCTCCGCTGGCAAACCGACTGGGACTGAACAAGGTAAAGACAGAACTCGAGAATCTCAGTTTCCAATACGAACATCCTGAGGAGTATGCCAGCATCAAGGAAAAGCTAGCTTCTACGCATGCCAAACGTCATGAGTTGTTCGATGAATTCACCGCACCCATCGAGGTGGAACTGCAGAAGATGGGCATCCACTATGAAATAAAGGAACGCGTCAAGTCGCCATACAGCATCTGGTCGAAGATGCAGAACAAGCATGTGTCGTTCGACGAGATTTACGACATCCTGGCTGTGCGCATCATATTCACGCCCAACAATCGCGACGAGGAAATCAACGAGTGCTTCAACATCTATGTAGCCATCTCGAAGATATACAAGAGCCACCCCGATCGTCTGCGCGACTGGCTCTCCCACCCCAAAGCCAACGGCTATCAAGCGCTGCACGTCACCCTGATGTCGCATCAAGGCCGATGGATAGAGGTGCAGATACGCTCAGACCGCATGAACGAGATAGCCGAACAAGGCCTTGCTGCACACTGGAAATACAAGGAAGGTGAAAACGACGACGATGAATACACAGAGGACGAGGCCGAACTGAACGAGTGGCTACGCACCATCAAGGAGATTCTGGACGATCCCCAGCCCGATGCGATGGACTTCCTCGATGCCATCAAGCTCAACCTTTTTGCCTCTGAAATCTTCGTCTTCACGCCCAAGGGCGAAATCAAGACAATGCCTACGGGATGTACGGCACTCGACTTTGCTTTCTCTATTCACACCTTCCTAGGCTCGCATTGTATCGGCGCTAAAGTTAACCACAAACTGGTGCCCTTGAGCCATAAGCTACAGAGTGGCGACCAGATAGAGATCCTCACGTCTAAGTCACAACACGTGCAGCCTTCATGGATTAACTTCGTATCAACAGCTAAAGCCAAGGCTAAGATTCAGGCCATTCTACGTCGCAACAATCGCGACCTACAAAAACAAGGCGAGGAGTTGTTTGCAGAATTCTGCAAGAAGAACAACATCGACAATGTGCTTGCTGCTGCCGATAAGTTGACAGAGTTCCATGAGTCACGCAACCGCGATGAATTCTACCAGTCGCTGGGCGACAAGACCATTCTATTGGGAGAGAAGGACATTGACGAACTGCAGGGCAAGGACGGCACTAAGAAAGGATGGCGCAAACTGGTTCCGTTCCTTGGTCGAGACAAAAAGAAAAAGGACGGTGCTTCAGAACAGCAGCCAGAGCTATTTGTGGTGCCAGAGAAGTTCAACCGCAAAAAGCCCATCTTCATCACAGACGACAACATCACGCAATATAAGTTCAAGCATTGCTGTCACCCCATTCCTGGCGACGATGTGCTGGGCTTCATCGATGGTCGCCATCAGATAGAGATTCATAAGCGTGCCTGTCCTGTGGCTGCTAAACTTAAGGCTAGCTTTGGCAATCGCATCCTTGATGCCAAGTGGGACATGCATAAGAAACTTTTCTTTGACGCTACCATCCACATCCAAGGTATTGACCGCGTAGGCATGCTGCTTGACATTTCCCAAATCATTTCCAACCAGATGAGTGTCAATATTCACCGTCTGACCATCACCACTGATGACGGCATATTTGATGGTTCCATTGAGCTGCGCGTCCATGACCGCGAAGACGTCAAGAATATTATGACTAATCTAAAGAAGATTGAAGACCTGAAGGATGTCACCCAAATCATGTAAAACAAACCAAACTACTTAAATGATATGAAAAAACTAATCTGTTTAATTTGTGCAGTCTGTGGTGTTATCACAGTGCAAGCAAAGAACTACGACAATCCTGACACACTGTTTGTGGCGCGCGACGGTACTGCCGAGTTTCGTAACGTCAGCGAGGCCATCGAGGTTTGTCGTGCCTTTATGGAGTATCACAAGGTTATCTACGTTAAGAAGGGTGTCTACAAGGAGAAATTGGTCATTCCCCAGTGGCTCACCAACATCGAGATATGCGGTGAGGACCGTGACCAGACCATCATCACTTGGGACGACCATGCCAATATCAAGGCCGACATCACACCGCTGACCACTAGTGGGGCAGCGCAGAAAATTGGTACCTTCCGCACCTTCACGCTCAAGATTCAAGGTAGCAAGATTACGCTAAAGAATATAACCATTGAGAACAATTCTGCCCGATTGGGACAGGCTGTGGCCCTGCATACAGAGGGTGACAGACTGACCTTTGTGAATTGCCGTTTCTTAGGTCACCAGGACACGATCTATACTGGTAATGCCAAAACACGCCTCTATTTTAAGGATTGCTACATTGAAGGTACCACAGACTTTATTTTTGGTCCATCGACGGCCTGGTTCGAGCACTGCCAGATATTCTGCAAGGCCAACTCATATATCACGGCGGCCTCAACCCCACAGGATGTCGCGTACGGGTACATATTTAATAATTGTAGCATCAGCTGTGAACAGGGAGTCGATAAGGTCTATCTCGGACGACCTTGGCGCGACTATGGCTATACACTGTTCATGAACTGTCAGCTACCTCGTCAGATTCGTCCTGAGGGTTGGCATCAGTGGCGTCCTGAAGCTGTGAAAACAGCACGCTATATGGAGTACAACAATACGGGAGAGGGTGCTGCTACGGACAAACGTGTGCCCTGGAGTCGCCAACTGACAAAAAAAGAAGCTTCGAAGATTACCCTCGAAGCCGTATTTGCCATCAACGATGTATGGGAGCCTTAACTCCTTAACTTCTTAACTTCTTAACTTCTTAACTTCTTCACTACTGAAGAAAGTCCATCTGCTTTTTCAGAGCCTGTAGCTCTGTACGTATATCCATCAATCGCGTCAGTACCTCGGCCTTACGGTCGGCACCGTCGCGATTGTTGTTGATAATCTTTTTGGCAGCAGCCAACTTAAAGCCACGCACCTTTACAAGGTTGTGAATCAGGCGAATCTGCTCGATATCCTTCTCCTGATACTGGCGAATCTTAGCTGGTCCCGACACTTTTGGCTTAAGATACGGGAACTCCAACTCCCAATAGCGTAGGGTGCTCTCATTCAAACCAAACATTTCGGCTACCTCACGAATGGAATAATACATTTTTAGGTTCTTGCTCAAGTTTAGTGCCATATTTTTCTCTTTTTGCTTGCAAAGATACAAAATAAAGTGAAAAGTGAAAAGTGAAAAGTGAAAAAAATGTTTCCACGATGACATAATTGATATTTTTTTTGTACTTTTGCCAGCAAATTACAGACAAACTATTTTTAAAATTACTATGTCAACATTAACAATTTGCATTGTGATACTCTTTGTAGCGGGCTATTTGTGCATCGCTCTCGAGAGTCTCACGCGTGTTAACAAGGCAGCCATTGCGCTGCTCATGTGTGTAGGTTGCTGGACCCTGCTGATGTTCGGTCCTGCCGCTTATTATCCCACGATCCCAGCAGATGGCGTCATTCATCATATTGCTGAGGTTATCGAACATCATCTGGGCGATGCCGCTGGTACACTATTCTTCCTGATGGGTGCCATGACCATTGTCGAGATTGTCGACACCAATGGTGGTTTCAACTTTGTACGCGACACAATGAAGACGCGTTCCAAACGCAAACTGTTATGGCGTGTGGCCTTCATGACCTTCTTCCTGTCGGCCATCCTCGACAATCTAACGACCTCTATCGTCATGATTATGGTATTGCGCAAACTGGTCCAGTCACGCGAGGATCGTCTGATTTATGCCGCACTAGTCGTCATCGCGGCTAACAGCGGAGGTGCCTTCTCGCCCATTGGCGACGTCACCACTATCATGCTATGGATTAAAGGCGTCATCACCACGCAGGGTGTCCTCTCCGAGATTTTCATCCCCTCACTCGTCTCTATGCTTATCCCTGCAGCTATTCTCAGCTTGTATCTTGAGGGCAAGTTTGACAAAGAGCAAAATCTGCAGACAGCCAGTGTCAGTCAGTTTACCAAGGTACAGCGCGACATCATCTTTTGGCTAGGCGTTGGCGGACTCGTATTCGTGCCCATCTTCAAGACCATTACCCACCTGCCTCCATTCATGGGCATTCTGCTCGTGCTTGGCGTGCTGTGGACAACAACCGAGATTTTCCACTATAACACTTCAGAGGAAGATACGATGGCTAAGCGCGTGAGCGACATTATGACCAAGATTGACCTCTCTACCATCATGTTCTTCCTTGGCATTCTGATGGCTGTTGCCGTTCTGCAGGAGGTTGGTGTACTAACCATGCTGGGCAAGGGTCTAGACACCACCTTTGAGGGCAACCACTATCTCGTAACGGGCATCATCGGTGTACTCTCCAGCATCGTCGACAATGTGCCACTCGTGGCTGGTTGTATGGGTATGTATCCCGTTCAGGCTGCTGGCGACCTAGCTGTTGACGGCATCTTCTGGCAGTTGCTAGCCTACTGTGCTGGTGTCGGTGGATCAATGCTCATTATTGGATCTGCCGCTGGTGTCGTGGTTATGGGCTTAGAGAAGATAACCTTCGGCTGGTATATGAAGAAAATTACGTGGATTGTATTTGTAGGTTATCTGGCTGGTATCCTTATCTACTGGGTAGAAAAGACATTCTTATTCTAAGACCAAAAAGCCCTGTAGATTGACTCTACAGGGCTTTCTCTTCGTAGCGGGAGGGGGACCCGAACCCTCGACCTCCGGATTATGAATCCGACGCTCTAACCAGCTGAGCTACCCCGCCATTTGCGATTTGCGGGTGCAAAGGTAACACTTTTTTTCGTACTTGCAAAACTTTTCTGCAAAAAAATGATTGAAATACAATTATTTTTTGTATTTTTGCACAGTCAATCGATGACATTACTAATCAATAAATACTTATTTCTATGCAAAAACTTACCTTAGAATACCCGCTGAGCACAAAATCCACACGACTTGTGTGGGACATGATTAGCAATGCAGCAGGACTACAAAAGTGGCTGGCCGACCAAGTTACTGAAGAAGAAGACTCCATGACATTTACATGGGGACATCCTTGGACGGAACGTGACACGAAGACATCACGCATATTGGAAAAAGAGAAGCTGAACTACATACGCATGTTGTGGGACTATCATGAGGACACCCCTGAAGCATATTGGGAAATCAAAATTGAAGAGAGCAACGTGACAGGCATGTTAAGTCTGTTGATTACCGACTTTGCTGCCGACGATGAAGAGGAAAAAGACCTAAGAGGTATCTGGGACGACAACTTTGAAAGGCTGCACCGCGTCAGTGGTTTCTAAGAAGTTAAGGATTAAGAGTTAAGAGTTAAGAAAACATGCGATTGAATTAAAATAATTCTTAATTCATCACACTTAATTCTTAATTTATTATTACCTTTGCACCCCGAAACATGTTTCGGATTAAGAAATTAGACATATTCATAGCGAAGCAGTTCGGTCTGCTGTTCATTGCCACCTTCTTCATCTGCCAGTTTGTGCTGATGATGCAGTTTTTGTGGCGTTACGTTGACGACTTGATTGGTAAAGGTCTGTCGCTGGACGTATTGGCACAATTTTTCTGGTATATGGGCATCATGCTAATGCCGCAGGCTTTCCCACTAGCCATTCTACTATCTTCACTGATAGCCTTCGGTAACTTGGGTGAGAGTTCTGAGCTGACAGCCATCAAGGCAGCTGGCATCTCTCTGTTGCAAGCCATGCGTTCGCTTATCGTGATTACAATCGCTATTAGTTGTATTTCATTCTACTTTCAAGAGGTAATCGGTCCGAAGGCGTTCATCTCATTCCGTCAGCTTCTAGTCTCAATGAAACAGAAGAATCCTGAAGTAGAGATTCCTGAAGGCATTTTCTACGACGGCATACCTGGCTCGAACCTATATGTTCAGAAAAAAGACGTAGAAAAGGGTATGCTATATGGCATCATGATATACCGCATGAATGGCGGTTATGAGGACGCGGCGGTAATTCTGGCCGACTCAGGACGCATACAATCGACCGAGGAGAAGAAGCACATGCTGCTGACTCTGTATAGCGGCGAATGGTTTGAGAACATGCGACAGGGTGGTATGGGTGTATCAGCCAATGTACCCTACCGTCGCGAGACATTCTCAACAAAACGTATTGTGCTTGACTTTGACAGTGGATTTGACATGGCCGAGGTGGGTGGTATTGCCTCTGATGCTCGTTCTAAGGGACTGAACAAGATTTTACATGACCTCGACTCCATACGCGAATTTAACGATTCGGTGGGACATCATTATTATAAGGAGGCTAGCTACACAACCTTCTACAAGCCACAACTTACTGAAAAAGACTCGATAAAAGCTGTTAAGGAAGTAACAAAAGCCAATTGTGACTTCGATATTTTATATGCCATATTGCCAGGCGAGACTAAACAGTCTGTGCTGCAGATGGCTTCCAATGACGCAAAGTCTGCAATGAACGATCTCGAGTTCAAATCAGAATATTCCGACTACCTGAACCGCGAAGAACGTCTACACTGGATAGAGGCTATCAACAAGTTTACTTTGTCGCTAAGTTGTCTGATATTCTTTTTCATCGGAGCGCCATTGGGTGCTATCATCCGTAAAGGCGGTCTAGGTGTTCCCGTCATTATATCGGTATTGGTATTTATTATTTTCTACATCCTAGACAATACGGGCATGAAGATGGCCAGAGATGACAACTGGACAGTATGGTTCGGCAAATTCCTTGGCACAGCCGTACTCTCGCCCATTGCCATATTTTTCACTTACAAGGCTAACAATGACTCAGTGGTATTCAATATTGACCTTTACAAATCATTGGCAATGCGTATGCTTGGTCTACGTCAGAAACGTCCATCTATCGGCAAGGAGGTAATCATAAACGATCCTAACTATGCACAAGATGTTATGCTACTTGGGAAAATATCTGAAGACATTGAGAAATATACGCGCGAGCATTCGCTACATCACTGGCCTAATCCCATCAAGGTATTCTTCCGCCCAGGTGACGACCAGACCATTAGCCTGATTAGCAACACGCTGGAAGAGGTTATAGAAGATTTGTCGAACACGCGCGACAAGGTCATACTTAACGAAGTGAACACCTACCCCATTTTGGCCACACATGCGCACACACGCCCCTTCCGCAGGAAATGGCTCAACATCATGACTGGACTGGTGGTTCCTATAGGCGTATTCTTCTACCTGCGCATGCTGAGATTCCGCTTGCGTTTGTATCGTGACCTGAAGGTAATCAACAAGGCCAATAGGGCTATTACTGAAAGAATAGAATCCAAATATGCATCATAACAAACTACATATATAATAAGGTATAAAGAATGGAACAATTGAAACTGAATACAATCGAGGAGGCTCTCGACGACTTCCGTAAGGGAAAGTTCGTCATCGTAGTGGATGATGAAGACCGTGAAAACGAAGGTGACCTCATATGCGCAGCCGAAAAGATTACTCCCGAAATGGTAAACTTCATGCTGAAGAATGCACGTGGTGTTTTGTGCGCACCAGTCACAATCAGCAGAGCACAGGAACTGGAGCTACCCCATCAGGTACAGGACAACACTTCTCTATTGGGAACACCATTTACTGTTACCGTAGACAAGATAGAAGGTTGTACGACAGGTGTATCTGCTCATGACCGAGCTGCCACAATCCGCGCATTGGCTGACCCCAAGTCAACTGCTCAATCGTTTGGTCGTCCAGGACATATCAGCCCATTGTATGCTCAAGACAATGGTGTATTGCGCCGATCCGGCCACACTGAGGCAGCCATTGACCTGTGTAAACTATGTGGACTGTACCCTGCCGGAGCACTCATCGAAATCATGAATGACGATGGAACAATGGCTCGTATGCCACAACTGGTGGAATTCGCCAAAGAGCATGATTTGAAGATTATTACCATCAAGGACATGATCGCATACCGCCTGAAGAAGGAAAGCATCGTAGAAGAAGGTGTTGAGGTGGATATGCCCACGGAATACGGACACTTCCATATCATTCCCTTCAAGCAGAAGAGTAACGGACTGGAGCACTTCGCACTTATCAAAGGTGAGTGGAAAGACGATGAACCCATCCTGGTACGTGTCCACTCGTCGTGTGCCACAGGTGACATCCTTGGATCAAAACGTTGTGACTGTGGCGAACAGCTTCATAAGGCAATGCAAATGATAGAGAAGGAAGGCAAAGGTGTCATTGTTTATATGCAGCAAGAAGGCCGCGGCATTGGACTTATGAACAAGTTGGCCGCCTACAAACTGCAGGAGGAAGGTTACGACACCGTAGACGCCAACCTCTGTTTAGGTTTCAAGGCCGACGAGCGCGACTATGGATGTGGCGCACAGATTCTTCGTCTGTTAGGTGTCCAAAAAATGCGCCTAATAACCAATAATCCCGTAAAGCGCGTGGGACTGGAAGCCTACGGACTGGAAATTGTAGAGAATGTAGGGATTGAAATAACACCTAACGAGTATAATCTACGCTATCTGAAGACTAAAAAAGACCGCATGGGGCACCAGTTGCACTTGAAGTAATCAAAAATGGAAAGCGAAAAGCGAAAAAGTGGCACGATTATTCGTTTATAAAGAATAAAATGCGTACTTTTGCAACTAAATTTATACATGAAGCATCATTATGGCACAATTATCTGACCGTTTGCAGAGACTGGCTCCATCAGCAACGCTGGCCATGTCGCAGAAAAGTTCTGAAATGAAAGCTCAGGGCATCGACGTTATTAACATGAGTGTTGGTGAGCCCGACTTTAATACGCCTGACCATATCAAACAGGCTGCCAAACTGGCTATTGACGAGAACTACTCACGTTACTCTCCAGTCCCTGGCTATCCTGACTTACGTCAGGCAATTGCCCGCAAGTTGGAACGTGAGAACCAGTTGCACTATACACCTGCAGAGATACTTGTGTCAAACGGTGCCAAGCAAAGTGTATGTAACACTGTAATGTCACTGGTGAATCCTGGTGACGAGGTTATCATTCCTGCCCCTTATTGGGTTAGCTATCCCCAGATGGTACTACTAGCAGGTGGCAATCCTGTTATTGTCGAGGCAGGTTTCGAACAGAACTTCAAGATGACTGCAGAGCAATTGGAAGCAGCCATTACCCCCAAGACTCGCCTTATCATCCTTTGTTCACCTAGTAATCCTACTGGCAGCGTGTATTCGAAGGACGAGCTAGAGTCACTGGCAAAAGTCATTCTTGCTCACGATGACCTGTTTGTGCTGGCCGACGAAATCTATGAACACATCAACTACATCGGCAAGCACCAATCCATTGCCCAATTCGATGGTATGAAGGACCGTTCTATCATCGTCAATGGTGTATCAAAGGCATATGCTATGACGGGATGGCGCATCGGCTATATTGCAGCTCCAGAATGGATTATCAAGGGTTGCAACAAACTGCAAGGACAGTATACCAGCGGGCCATGCAGCGTCAGTCAAAAAGCAGCAGAGTTTGCATACATCAGCAGCCAAGACTGTGTAGAAGAGATGCGTCAGGCCTTTGAGCGCCGTCGTGACCTCATCGTCAAACTAGCAAAAGAGATACCCGGACTGGAAGTCAATATTCCTGAGGGTGCTTTTTATCTGTTCCCTAAATGTTCATCGTTCTACGGCAAGAAGACCCCAGATGGTAAAGTAATCGAAAATTCGACTGACTTGGCCATGTATCTACTGGAAAAAGGTCATGTGGCTACTGTAGGCGGTGATGCTTTCGGTGACCCTGCATGTTTCCGCATGAGTTATGCCACCAGTGACGAGAATATCACGGAAGCAATGCGCCGAATAAAAGACGTATTAGGGCAGTTAAAATAAAAAAATTGAGAAATATCAAGTTAAAAGTTCTTAATTGGGCGATAAATACGCCCTAATTTGCTATCTTTGCCGAGAAATACAAGACAAGAAACATATAACAAACTTAATTTCTTTAATAACTAAAAAAAATTAAAATTTATGGCAACAAATGCAAAGGCTGCAGCCCCAGCCAAGAAAAATTCGGGCTTCAAGGGAATGAAGGACGCTTGGATCATCCTCGTTATCTGTGCTATCGCAGGTTACAGCGTATGGTATTTCGTAATGGGTAACCCCGACAACTTCATTGGTGGTGACCGTAGCGGACATCCCGCAAACCTGCTGGGTACTGTATATAAGGGTGGTTTCGTTGTAGGTCTGATTCTTACCCTGTTGTTCACCGTTATCTGCCTCGGTTTCGAGCGTTTCTTCGCTATCAAGGCTGCTTCTGGTAAAATGAACCTCGCTAAGTTCACTGCACAGGTTAAGGCTGCCATCAAGGAGCAGAAGTTTGATGAGGCTAAGAGTCTCTGCAACAAGATGCAGGGTTCTGTAGGTAACGTTGTGCTGGCTTCTATCAACATGTATCAGACTGTTGAGACTGACAGCACACTTAAGAAGGCTGCTAAGATTGCTAAGATTTCTCAGGCTCACGAAGAGGCTACTCAGCTCGAGATGCCTACCCTGCAGATGAATATGCCAATGGTTGCTACCATCGTATCTCTGGGTACTCTGACCGCTCTGTTCGGTACTGTGCTCGGTATGATTGGATCGTTCCAGGCTCTGTCTGCTGGTGGTGGTGCTGACTCTATGGCTCTGTCTGCCGGTATTTCTGAGGCCCTTGTGAACACCGCATCTGGTATCTTGACCTCTTGGGTTGCTACCGTTGTTTACAACTTCTTCTCTAACAAGATCGATAAGCTGACCTACGCTCTCGACGAGATTGGTTTCACCATCGCAGCTACTTACGATTCAAACCACAACGAGGCTTAATTTCTGTCCATTCATTTAAAACCTATAAATCCGTTTTAGAATGGCTAAAGTTAAGATACAGAAAAAAGACATCTGGATTGACATGACCCCCATGTCAGACGTGATGACGCTTCTTCTGTGTTTCTTCATGTTGACCTCTACTTTCCTCACACCAGAGCCTATTCAGGTGACTACACCTAACTCTGTGTCTGAGGTAAAGATTCCGGAGAGCGACGTACTTAACATTCTGGTTAGCCCAGAAGGCAAGATATACGTCGGTACCGAGAATAAGAACAACATGCAAGCAATGCTGGATGAAGTGACCGACAAGTTCGGCATCACGCTCAATGCCAAGCAGATCAAGGCATTCCGCGAGGATGCCATGATTGGCGCTCCTCTCAACAAGATGGGTGAATACCTCAATCTTGAGCCAGAGAAGATGGCAGAAGTAATCCAGACGTTGGGTATCCCCACCGATAGTATCGATGGTGGAAAGAGTGAGTTCCAGGAGTGGGTAAAGGCCGCTCGTAATGCTAATCCTGATATCAAGCTTTGCATCAAGTGCGATGCCACTACACCCTATAAGGTGATCAAGGCTATGATGAACGAGCTGCAGGATATGAACGAGAACCGTTACCAGTTGATTACAAATCTTAAAACTGCATCGGAGGAATAAGATATGGCAAAAAAGAATCTATCCAAGCAGAAGAAAATGGATACCCGCGTGAACTTCACGCCAATGGTAGACATGATGATGCTTCTGATTACCTTCTTCATGCTGTGTACGACTCTGGCTAAGCCTCAGGCTATGCAGTTGACGATGCCCAGTAACGACCAAAACGTAGAAAAAGAAGATAAGTCAGTGACCAAGGCTTCACACACTCTGACCCTTTATTTGGGTGCAGACAACAAGATTTGGTACATTGCCGGACTTCCCAACTACGAAGATCCCTCTTGTGTGAAGGAGACCACTTACGGTGCCAAAGGTATCCGCGACGTGCTCATCAAGCACACTACTGAGGAGGGTATCAACCCCGTTGCTCGCATCATGAAGGCCAAGAAGGAACTGGACGCTAAGAAGAGTGCCTATGGCAGCACGATGACCGATAAGCAGTATCAGGACAAACTGTCGGAGTTGAAGAAAGGTATCGTTAACGGCGAAAAGATTCCTACACTGACTGTGATTATCCGTCCGTTGGACACAGCAACGTATGAGAACATGATTTCGGCTCTCGATGAGATGCTGATATGCAGTATTGATAAGTATGTCATTGATAAGATTGGCCCTGAGGACAAGGAACTGATCGAAAAGGCAGGTGTCAAATAATCAATGTCTAACAATTAAAACGTAAGAACTATGTCAAAGATAGATCTAATAGACAATAAATGGTCTGACCTCGTTTTCGAAGGTAAGAACCAGGCTTACGGTGCTTATCAGCTGCGCAGAGAAACTGGCAAGCGTAATGTCAAGGCTTTGCTGGTGATGTTCGCTATCGGTGCCGCTATTGCAGCCTTCGTAGCCATTAAAGGTGTCGTAGAGAACGCCATGAAACAGGACGTTGCTATTGAAGCCGACGTGGAGCTGTCGAAACTGGCAGAGAAGAAGGAAGCAAAAGTCGAGCGTAAGGAAACACCAAAGCTTGAAAAAGTTGAAGTCGAAAAAGTGAAGAGTTCGGTAAAGTTCACCGCTCCTGAAATCAAAAAGGACGATGAAGTTAAGCCCGAAGAAGAACTGAAATCTCAGGAAGATCTGAGCAAGACCAACACCGCAATCGGTGCTTTCGATGTGAAGGGTAACGACGAGGCTGCAGGCGAAGTGCTGAAGGCTAAGGAAGTTATTGCACAGCCGGAGCCCCCGAAGGAAGAGGAAACCAAGGTATTCGACGTTGTAGAACAGATGCCTTCATTCCCCGGTGGTCAGGCTGCTCTGTTCCAATGGCTGTCAAGCAACATCAAGTACCCGGTAGTAGCCGAGGAGAATGGTGTTCAGGGCCGTGTTATCGTGACATTCGTGGTTGAGCGCGACGGTTCAATTACTGACGTACGAGTTGTTAAGTCAGTAGACCCGTCACTTGACAAAGAGGCTGTCCGCGTAACCAAGGCTATGCCGCGCTGGATTCCTGGTAAGCAGAATGGTTCGGCTGTACGTGTAAAGTACACCTTGCCCGTAACATTCAGACTTCAGTAAGATGATTAAAAACGCATTCAATTTAATTGGATTAACACTCATTTTAGGCTTGTTCCTCGCTTGTGGGAACAAGCCTAAAAATACTAAGGAGGAGCAGGATTATCAACGCGCCGCCCGCTATTTTGTAGCTGACGCCAGTTTTCAACCCATTTTGGACGAGGAGCTACAAATATTCCTTTACCAGAACCTGCTCGACACCCTTGAAGCACAATACACTAATGAACAAGAAGCTGTGCAGAAGTTGATGCGCCTTGAAACATGGCTCGCTTTTACCACTCGTCGACTGACGGAGAAGGAGGAGCAGAACCTAAAAGACCGCCGATACCTGCCACGCACGTACGCTCTTGCCTACGACGGATTGGCCATCATCACCAATAATGCCAATACAGACTCCTGTATCACCGTCAAGGATTTTAAACGCATCCTCAAGGGTGAAGTCGTCAATTGGAAAGACCTCTACCCCGCCTCGAAACTTGGCACCATCGATGTCGTCTTTGACAATCCATTGTCAAGCACCGTCCGTTGGTGTGTCGATTCTCTGTTGGACGGCAAGGAATTCAAAGCCCCCAATATCGGAGCCGTGAAGACCAGTAAAGCCGTTGTTGACTATGTGGAACAACACCCCAATGCAATGGGTATCATTGGTTCCAACTGGCTCAACGACAGCCGTGACACCACCAATGTCACCTTTAAGAAGAATATTCAGGTTATGAGAGTTAGCCGCATGGATTCAGCCACTGCTGCCAACAGCTGGCAACCCTATCAGTACTACCTCTATAATGGCAACTATCCGTTGGTGCGCACCATATATGCTCTGCTCAACGAGCCTCGCACGGGTCTGCCTTCGAATTTTGCCCACTTCTGTCGCCTGCCCAAGGGACAGAAAATCATCCTTCAGTCTGGTCTTTTGCCTATTCAGGCAGCTATGAACCAGCGCGAGATCATTGTGAACGGAAAATAATAGTTTAGCTTAGGACTTAGAGAAGAATTGCCAAGCAATAACATTATAAGAAATAAACTATCAAAGAGGAAAAACGTCATATAAGCAAAAAGTGAGAAGAAACAAGAAGTATAACTTAAATAAATTAACGATTATGAAAGCAATTAAATATCTATTTATCGCAGCGCTGACCGCAGGTTACAGCGCAAATGCACTGGCACAGGACGGTTCAAAGGCCGACATTGATGCCGTTAAGAAGATTATTAGTAGCAAACCCGCCGACCTCGACAAGCAGATGAAGCCGTTCTTCAAGGCCAACAAGAAGAATGCTGAGAATCTGGTCGCTTTCGGTCGTGCCTTCTACGAAGCCAAGGATACCGCTAATGCCAAGGAGTATGCTAACTTGGCTCTGCAGGCATCTAAGAACAAGTGCGCTCCCGCCTTCATTCTATTAGGCGACATCGCAGCCGTAGCCGACGATGGTGGTGGTGCTGCAGCTCAGTACGAGCAGGCTATTTACGTAGACCCGAAGAATCCTGATGCATACTACAAGTACGCCAATGTCTATCGTAAGATAAGCCCCAATGGTGCCGTTGCCAAGCTGAACGATCTCCGCATACAGCGTCCCGACATTGCCGTCGATGCTTTGGCAGGTCGTATCTACTACATGTCTAACGAGTTCGACAAGGCACTGGCTTCCTACGACAAGGCCGACAAGGCAAAGATGGAAGAGCGCGACCTCAGCGACTATGCCATGTCTGCCTTCTTCAAGCAGAAGTACGACAAGGCTCTTGAGGTTGCCAAGTTTGGTCTGAGCAAGAATCCACGTCATGCAGCCTTCAACCGTCTGGCCTTCTTCAACCTTACCGAGCTGAAGCGCTACGACGAGGCACTGCAGTATGCCGATGCCCTGTTCCACAAGAGCGACTCTGCCAAGTTCTCATACTACGACTACACCTACTATGGCAATGCCTACGCTGGTGCCAAGAACCACGAGAAGGCCATTGAGATGTACGAACTGGCTCTTGCTCAAGAGGATATGGACAACAAGGCCAAGCGTGCTGGTGTCGTCAAGCAGCTCTCTGACGCATACAAAGCCAAGGAAGACTACCCCAATGCTATCAAGAACTATAAGGACTATCTGAACAATCAGGAGAAGCCCACTGCCAACGACATGGCAGGCTTGGCCACACTGCACATGCAACATGGTAGCACCCTACAGGATGCTGAAGCCAAAAAGGCTGCCTTCATCGAGGCTGACGCTGTTTATGCAGACCTTGCCAACAAATACGAGAATGCTGTTGAATATGCCAACTTCATGCGTGCCCGCGTCAATGCCCAGATGGACCCCGACTCAAAGCTGGGTCTGGCCAAGCCTTACTACGAGAAGCTCATCGAACTCATTGAGCCCCGTGCCGAGAAGGACGCTACAGAGCGTGCCCGCATCATCGAGTCATACCGTTACATGATTGCTTACAACTTCATCGTCAAGGAAGACAAGGAAGCTGCTAAGGCCTTTGCAACGAAGCTGCAGGCTATCGATCCTGAAAATGAGATTGCCAAGCAGATTCTTGAAACCAAATAAATTACGATAACAAACTATAAAAGAAGCCTGCCGAGTGGCAGGCTTCTTTATTGTGTAGCAGATAAAAGAATTTCGCTGAGCGTGGGATGGATGTGTACCATATCATATAGTTGGCTAACAGTTGTGTCGCGACACATGAGGACGCTGACCTCTTGGACGATGTCTGCCGAGTGGGTTCCAAAGGCATGACAACCGATGATGCGATCGTCGTCATCAGCGAAGAGTTTAAGCATGCCCTCGGTATCATTCATAGCGAGAGCCTTGCCGTTGGCACGCCAGAAAGATTTCTTGCATACATAGGGGACGTTCTGAGCTTTCAACTGGTCTTCAGTAGGTCCTACGCAGGCTGCCTCAGGGTCTGTGAAGATAGCAGCAGGCATAATATCGAAACGGATATTGTCCTGCTTGCCCAAGATATGATTGACGGCTCGAACGGCTTGCATTTCAGCAGCATGGGCCAACATCTGGCGACCATTGACATCACCAATAGCATAGAGACCATTCAATTGAGAATTGAGAATTGATAATTGATAATTATCATCTACAGGAATGGCACCTTGGGGCGTAAGGGTAATGCCAAGGGTTTCGAGGTTCAGGCCTTCGGTACGAGGTTTACGTCCCGTGGCCATCAACACCACATCAGCCTCGATATCAGCGATATCCTCCACGGCGGTCTTCATGTGGAAAGTAATGCCTCGTTTTTCCAACAGTTTGCGCAGACGTTTGGCAATATCACTATCGAGGGCTGGCAAGCACTCCTTCAGGTATTCAATGACTGTTACCTCAGAGCCAAAGCGATGGAACACGCTGGCAAACTCCATGCCAATGACACCAGCACCGATAATAGCGAGTCGCTTAGGAAGATTTTCGAGGTTCAGGAGTCCCGTACTATCAACCACACGAGGGTCATCAATGCCCTTGATGGGCAACCATTTTGTTTCGGAGCCCGTGGCAATGATGATAGGGACCTTCCCCACCCCCTCCAAAAGGAGGGGAGTCTTGCCAAAGACAGCTTTCTCACGGACGAGGGTGATGTTGGGATGCGAGAGAATGCCCTCGACACCAGCACGGAGCTGCGGAATGACGGTTGCCATACGTTCACGAGCCTCAACAAAGGTAGCGCTGTGAACATAGGTCTTCGTGGGAATACATCCCACATTCAGACATGTGCCACCCACTTCGTTATTTTCGAAGATGGTAACCTTCATGCCTTGCTTGGCTGCATATTCAGCGGCGCGGTACCCACCAGGGCCCGCACCAATGATGATCAAATCTGTTTCAGACATTAAACATTAAAGATTAAACGTTAAAGATTTTCTGCCTGGAGCTGGCGATACGTCGTCACTGGATGTTTGGCAGCCAGCACGTCGTCAACACGTCCTATAGGTGTCGTGTGAGGAGCTGTCTTTACCATATCGGGATTATTCTTGGCCTCTTCGGCAATCTGGCGCATCACGGCGATAAAGCCATCGAGGGTTTCCTTCGATTCATTCTCCGTAGGCTCAATCATGAGACTCTCGTGGAAGAGCAAGGGGAAATAGATGGTAGGTGCATGATAGCCGTAGTCGAGCAGACGTTTGGCTACATCCATCGTCGTAACGCCGGTAGATTTATCCTTCAGACCGTCGAACACGAACTCGTGACAGCAGATTGTGTCGATGGGCAGTTCATAGACATCCTTCAGCGATTCCTTGATATAGTTGGCATTGAGTACAGCCAGCGGACCCACCTCCTTGACATGTTCGCGACCCAGCGAGAGAATGTAGGCATAGGCACGCATCATCACGCCAAAGTTGCCGTGATAGGGCGACACTGTAGGGAAACATTCCTGCAAGCCCTCACGAACACCTACAGGACCACTGCCAGGACCACCACCGCCATGAGGCGTAGAGAAGGTCTTGTGCAGATTGATGTGCATCACATCAAATCCCATATCGCCAGGACGACAAGCACCAAGCATAGGATTCAGGTTGGCACCATCGTAATACATCAATCCACCACAGTCATGTATTAGCTTTGCAATCTCAGGGATACGGGTTTCGAAGAGACCAAGCGTGTTTGGATTGGTCATCATCATGGCAGCAATCTCCGCCCCCTGCCCGGCAACGAGACGTTTCAAGTCGTCGAAATCCACTGTTCCGTCAGTCAATGACTTCAACTCGATAATCTCTAAGCCACAGACAGCTGCCGAAGCGGGGTTCGTGCCGTGTGCACTATCGGGAACAATCACCTTTTTACGAGTCCTATCGCCACGCGACTGATGATAGTTATCAATCGTCATCAGACCTGTGAGTTCGCCATGCGCTCCAGCATAAGGCTTAAAGGTAAAATGAGCCAGCCCCGTCAGTTCACAAAGCGACTGCTCTAGAAGTTTTTCCAAAGCCAACGCTCCTTTTGCAGTGTCAGCAGGTTGCAGGGGATGCAGATTCTGAAACTCTGACAGGGCAGCCATTTCTTCGTTGAGTTTGGGATTATACTTCATGGTACATGAGCCAAGGGGATAGAAACCCGTATCGACACCGAAGTTATTGTTCGAGAGATTGGTATAGTGGCGAACCACCGTCAGTTCGTCGCACTCAGGCAGTTGTGCCTCCTGCGCACGCTGCATCGAAGCTGGTATCTCGTAATGGCCAAAATTGTTCTTGGGCAGACTGTAGCCTTTACGGCCCTCTTTCGATAGTTCGAAAATCAAATTACCATATAATTTATTATTCATAAGGCTGCAATCTTTACGAAGTTATCAATTTCTTCTTTCGTACGCTTCTCGGTAACGGCAATGATAAGCCCGTTCTCCATCCTGACACCACCTAAGATTCCTGCATCGATGAAACGCTGGTAGAGGGTTTCAATATCGCCATCGTAATTCACATAGAACTCATTGAAGAAAGGCTGGTCGAATACCAGATGGAAACGTCCCGTTTTTTTGAGTTCATCCCAGAGATAGTGGGCACCAGCGTATGACAGCTGTGCCGCCTCCTTCAGTCCTTGCTTACCCATCAGCGAACAATAGATGGTCGCAAAGAGTGCCATCAACGATTGATTTGAACAGATGTTCGAAGTCGCCTTCTGACGACGGATATGCTGTTCGCGAGCCTGCAACGTCAGCACAAAGGCACGCTGGTCGCGATTATCCTTTGTCATGCCAACAATACGACCCGGCATCTTACGAATCAGTTTCTCCGTGCAACACATATAGCCAACATAAGGGCCACCAAACTGCATGGGAATGCCCAACGACTGGCCATCGCCAACGGCGATATCAGCACCCCACTCGCCTGGTGTCTTCAATACGGCAAGGTCAGCTGCAACACAATTCATCATGAAGAGTGCCTTCTGCTCATGACAAGCCTCAGCAAAACCGGTATAGTCTTCTACGATGCCAAAAGCATTGGGTTGTTGCACCATCATACCAGCCACATCACCCTTGGCCAACTCTGCCTTGAGTTCCTCCAAATCGGTCACACCATCCTTAATATGCAAAGCAAAGAGTTCAATGCCCTGATGATGGGCGTAACGGGTCATTACCTTGACTGTCAGCGGACTCATCGTACCAGCTATCAACACACGACGCGCCTTCTTACTGGCAGCCACCGCCATCATCATCGCCTCGGCAGCAGCGGTAGTGCCATCGTACATGGAAGCATTCGAAATGTCCATACCCGTCAGTTCAGCCATCATGGACTGATACTCAAAGATATAATGGAGCGTACCCTGCGAAATCTCAGCCTGATAAGGCGTGTAAGAGGTCAGGAACTCAGAACGCTGCAACAGTTGCGGAATAACGGACGGCGTATAGTGGTCATAGACACCCATACCGGCAAAGCACGTCAACTGTTTATTCAGAGAACCGAGTTTCTCGAAGAGCTGACGCACCTCCATTTCGCTCATCTCCGAGGGAATCTTATAGTCCCCACGGAAACGGATGCTCTCAGGTATCTGACTGTATAAGGCGTCGAGAGAATCGACACCCACTTTTTCGAGCATAGCTTTCAGATCATCCTGAGTATGCGGAAAATATTTAAACATTAAAGATTAGACATTAAAGATTAAACATTACTTTTCGCAGAATGCGGCGTATGCCTTGGCATCCATCAAATCATCAAGCTCACTTTTATCACTGATTTTCACCTTGATAATCCAGTTTTCGTAAGCATCCTGGTTGACGAGTTCCGGCTGGTCGTCCAAAGCCTCATTAACCTCGACAACAACACCAGTGACTGGCGACATCAGGTCGCTGGCTGCCTTGACACTCTCAACAGCGCCAAACTCTTCGCCAGCAGATACCTCATCGTCCACTTCGGGCATATCGACATACACCACATTGCCCAAAGCATTCTGGGCATAATCTGTAATACCAATGAAACCGAAATCACCTTCAACACGTACATACTCGTGCGACTCACTATAGTAGAGTCCCTCTAATACTTTTGCCATAGTAATTATTTTTTATAGTTTTTATGATAAAATTGTTTCTTGACTACTTTGCCTGAGAATACCTTTTTGCGAATCTGAATCTGCACCTCGGTATCTAACTTGGCATAAGGTGTATCGATAAGAGCCATGCAAACACTCTTATCGGTAGAGATGGTATGATAACCCGTAGTTACTTCACCGATAGGCTCACCTTCCATATTCAATACCGTATAACCGTGACGTGGTATTGCCTTATCGGCCAACTCTATACCCACAATCTTCTTGGCAGGTCCATCGGCTTTCTGTTTGGCAAGTGCCTCCTTGCCAATGAACTCATCCTTATCTAACTTCACAAAGATGCCTAAGCCTGCCATGATAGGCGTGATGTCTGCCGAGAGCTCATCGCCATAGAGAGGCAGTCCTACCTCGAAGCGCAAAGTATCTCGGCAACCCAAGCCACAGGGCTTACAACGCCCTGACGCCATCAGTTTGTCCCAGCACTTATTAATATAAATAGGTGTAGCATATATTTCGAAGCCATCCTCACCAGTATAGCCGGTACGTGAGACTATCACATTACCTATTTCCTTGAATGTGTAGAACGTCAGGTCAGAACCATCTATACCCAGTACATCCTTCATCACCTGCTCAGAGTCAGGTCCCTGAACAGCCAATTCACCATACATATCGCTCTGGTGTTCCAATTGCACATCGTATCCTTTAGCCTGTTCCTGTATCCAGGCCCAGTCCTTATCGATGTTGGCAGCATTGATGACTAAGAAGAAACGCTGGTCGCCCACTTTGTACACCAGCAGGTCGTCCACTACGCCACCATCCTCGTAGCACATCATACCATAGAGAATTTTTCCATTGGGCATGCCCACTACATTATTCGTAAAGATGTGATTAACGTAGCGTTCAGCGTCACGGCCGGTAATCAGCACTTCGCCCATGTGACTGACATCGAAAACGCCACAGGCTGTGCGTACGGCTTGATGCTCGTCCACGATACCAGAATACTGAATGGGCATGTCGAAACCGCCGAATGGCGACATCAATGCTCCCTGGGCCACGTGTTTGTCATAGAGACAGGTCTTTTTGTTTTCCATATTTTTAGTTTAGAATTATTATAATTAAGAGCATTAATGCTATTCAGTGAGTAACAGAATAAAATCTTCAGTCATCAAGTTCATAATGATATTGTCGATACGATCGGGTAATACCCGTCGCAACGCCACATACTCTAACGGCACGTCAATCAGTTTCTGTAACAGCCCCTTATCCAAATCGCCTACAAGGAAATAGTCGCCCATCAGATTGACGTTCTTGATGATACCATTCTTTACTTCGATACGGGCTTCAAGATCACCGACATGTTCAATACGTCTGCGTTTGATGAGCGTGTAGCGAGGATTCTTACCGTAGATATACTCGTCTGAAAGATACTCTTTCTCCATCTGTTCTATCGCCTTGACCTGCTCATTCGTCAGCATCAGGTCGTCGTCACAAAGAGTTTGGCGCACATAAATCATAAACTCCTCAAGTGACAACTTGGTATAGTTCTTCAGCAGCGCCACACGCTGATAGACACTGGCCACACCCTTCGACAGCAATTTGGCATCACTGGGCGTTATGGCACCAACCATATTTACCATATCAGTATCGTAGAGCATAGTACCATGCACAATGCTACATCCAGGCAGATGGTAGAAAGCATTGCCACTTACCTTACGATCGCCAATCATCACATCGTTACGTCCGGAGGCAGAGGCGTCGACACCCAAACGTTGTAACACCGTTACAACCATATTGATATAACGATTGAAGGTAAAGCCCACCTGCTCCTCGCTGGTGATATACGAGAACATGACATTACGTTTGTCAGCATACACACAGCCTCCCCCACTCTTTCTACGGTACATCTGGATGCCATGTTTCTTACAAAAGTCAAGATTCACCTCGTTTTCTATCAGTTGGTTACGCCCAAATATCACACTTGGTTCCACCTGCCACATAAAAAAGCACTCGTCCTCAAACACATAGCGAGCCACATATTCCTCCATAGCCAGATAAAAGGACAGCTTTCGGGGCCGTTCCTGTTGGGATTTCTCTGGTAGTGATATATATTTCATTCGGGCTGTAGTAAATAACTTTTTGCAAAAGTATGAAGAAAATATGTAATATGCAAGTATTTAATAGAAATTATTTTCTCTTAAGAAAAAGGTTATAAAAGATTTGGAAGTTTGCTCACTAATTCGTACCTTTGCTGAATAATTCAGCGAAAGTACTGACGCTTGACAAAAAAAGAAAGATTTCTTTTGTTATGTTCTCGCTAATTCGTACCTTTGCAGTCTAAACAGCATTAATGTGAAACTCTTAGAGAAAATAAAATACCCTGAAGACCTGCGACGCTTGTCAGTGGATGAGCTGCCACAAGTATGTCAGGAACTGCGCGAAGACATTGTTCAGGAGTTGAGTGTCAATCCTGGGCATCTGGCATCAAGTTTAGGCGTGGCAGAGATTACCGTTGCTCTCCACTACGTCTATAACACGCCTGAAGACAGAATCGTGTGGGACGTAGGTCACCAGGCCTATGGCCATAAGATTCTGACAGGGCGTCGCGAGCAGTTTTTTACAAATAGAAAATTGGGTGGCATCCGCCCCTTCCCCTCTCCTTTTGAAAGCGAATACGACACCTTTGCCTGCGGACACGCCAGCAACTCTGTGTCGGCTGCACTTGGCATGGCTGTAGCAGCTGAGCTGGAAGGGAAACATGACCGCCACGTCGTGGCTGTTATTGGCGACGGTGCACTGAGTGGTGGTCTGGCCTTTGAGGGACTGAACAACGTATCGTCGAGTCCCAACAATCTCCTAATCATCCTCAATGACAACGACATGTCAATAGACCGTAGCGTGGGCGGCATGCAGAAGTACCTGTTAGGACTAAACACCCACAGGTCCTATAATGCCATCAAATTTAAGATGACACGATGGTTGCACAGCAAGGGGCTGATGAACGACGACCGCAAGAATGGCATACAACGCCTGTCGAATGCCATCAAGAGTGCCATTGCCCACCAGCAGAACATCTTCGACGGTATGAACATCCGTTATTTCGGACCTTTCGATGGTCATGATGTAAAGGAACTGGTACGTATACTGAGTGCCATCAAGGACATGAAAGGTCCGAAGTTGCTGCACTTGCATACACAGAAAGGGCACGGCTATGCACCAGCAGAGAAGGACGTAACGACTTGGCATGCACCAGGGAAATTCAACCCCGACACAGGTGAGCGCATTGTTGATGACGACCCCACAAAGCCTCAAAAATATCAGGATGTGTTTGGACACACGCTACTTGAGTTGGCCAAACAAAACCCGAAGATAGTTGGTGTAACCCCGGCTATGCCCAGCGGATGTTCAATGAACATCATGATGAAGGAGATGCCAGAAAGGACATTCGACGTGGGTATTGCTGAGGGACATGCCGCAACCTTTAGTGGCGGTATGGCCAAAGACGGTCTGCTTCCCTTCTGCAATATCTATAGTGCATTTGCACAGCGTGCCTTCGACCATATCATACACGACGTGGCCCTGCTGAACCTGAACGTCGTGTTTTGCTTTGACCGAGCAGGATTAGTGGGCGAAGATGGACCGACACACCACGGTGCTTTCGATCTGGCAGCACTGAGACCAGTGCCTAACTTGACCATCTGCTCGCCGATGGATGAACATGAGCTACGTCGTCTGATGTTTACCGCACAATTGCCTAACAAGGGCCCATTTGTGATTCGTTATCCACGAGGTGGCGGTGAATTGCCGGATTGGCGCTGTCCATTCGAGGAAGTGAAGGTCGGTACAGGCCGTAAGTTGAAGGATGGTACCGACATAGCCGTGCTAAGTATTGGTCCAATAGGTAACAATGTAACAAGGGCTATCGCCTCACTTGGTGGCAGCATAAGCGTAGCTCATTACGACATGCGATTCCTAAAGCCACTGGACGAAAAGATTCTCGATGAGGTAGGTCGCAAGTTCAAACGCGTGATTACCATTGAAAATGGTGTCATTAAGGGTGGATTGGGCTCGGCTGTACTGGAATGGATGAATGACCACGGTTATACACCACAGGTACAGCGCCTGGGATTGCCCGACAAATTTATCGAGCACGGAACAGTAAAGGAACTGCAACATATCGTAGGTATTGACGAAGAGGGTATTTTAAAGGCGATGAGCGACTGGCCATTAGTCAAGAGCTAACTGCCAACAGCTAACAGCAAAGCGTATGAAAATAATCATTGGTGGTGCAGGAGCCGTAGGAACCTATTTGGCACGTCTGTTGTCGAAAGACCATATGGATTGCGTGCTGATTGATGAAAGTGCAGAACGTTTAAGCGGTCTGGACGGTAAGTTTGATATCATGACCTTACAAGGTTCGCCTACTAGCATTCGCGTTCTGAAAGAGGCTGGCGTAGAGAAAGCCGATCTTTTCGTCGGTGTGACACCCGACGAAAGCCGCAATATGAATGCCTGTACCATTGCCCACGGATTAGGTGCAAAGAAGACCGTGGCCCGTATTGACAACTACGAATACCTAGCTCACAATCTGAAGTCTTTTTTTGCTGATATGGGTATCAACTCCCTGATATACCCCGAGGTGTTAGCCGCTCAGGACATTGTGAACGGGCTTAAGATGTCATGGGTACGTCAACGTTGGGATGTACATGGTGGTGCACTAGTCATGTTAGGCATTAAAATACGCGAGACCTGTCAAATACTAAACCAGCCGTTAAGAGACCTGTGTGGTCCTGATGACCCTTACCATGTTGTAGCCATCAAGCGACAGGGTGAAACCTTGATTCCTGGTGGCAACGATGAATTGAAAGTCAACGACTTGGCCTACTTGATGACCACACGCGAATATATCAACTATGTACGACAGATTTGTGGTAAAGAGCACTATGCTGACGTCAAGAACGTCATTATCATGGGCGGTGGTAAGACAGCTGTTCGCGTAGCACTGACAGCTCCCGACTATATGAACCTAAAAATCATCGAGAAGAACGAAGAACGCTGTGAGCGCCTGAACGAACTGCTGAACGATGTCGACACGATGGTGATACACGGCGATGGACGTGATTTGGGACTGCTACAGGAAGAAGGCATCCAGACCACTCAAGCCTTTGTGGCATTGACTGATAATGCAGAAACC
Source organism: uncultured Prevotellaceae bacterium (assembly GCA_902762565.1). Classification (GTDB taxonomy): domain Bacteria; phylum Bacteroidota; class Bacteroidia; order Bacteroidales; family Bacteroidaceae; genus Prevotella. The sequence goes on along the minus strand of CACWOS010000015.1, from coordinate 14,479 downwards.
AATATCTTGGCTTGTTTGACCGCCAAACGATTAGGCGTGCGAAAGACAGTAGCGATGGTTGAGAATTTGGATTACGTTGAAATGGCTGAGAGTCTGGATATCGGAACTATCATTAACAAAAAGAACGTTGCTGCTAGTCATATATACCAAATGATGCTTGATGGTGACGTTAGCAACGTGCGAAGCCTTATGATGGTAGACTCTGACGTTGCCGAGTTTATTGCAGCAGAAGGTTCAAAAGTAACCAAACGGATGGTAAAGGATTTAGGTCTGCCATTCGGTGTGACTATTGGTGGACTGGTGCGTGAGGGTCAAGGCATTCTTGTAAATGGTAATACACAGATTCTGCCAGGCGACTCCGTTATGGTGTTCTGTCATGAGCAAAACCTGAAGAAGTTGGAAAAATTCTTTAAGTAAATGCTGAACACTGCGCTAATATATAAGATTTTAGGTTCGCTATTATTCCTTTTGGGTACACTGCAAGCCATTTGCGCAGGCATTGCCTTCGGCTATCGGGAAGACGACGTCATGTCGTTCCTGATATCTACATTATTCACGTGTTGCTGTGCCTTGGTATTGAAATATTTGGGCCGCAACGCAGACAACAATCTGAGCCGTCGAGACTCCTACCTGCTCGTGACTTTAACATGGTCTGTGTTTTCACTACTTGGCATGGTTCCCTATCTGATAGGTGGCTACATCACCAATATTACTGATGCCTATTTTGAAACCATGTCGGGTTTCTCTACAACGGGTGCCACACTGATAGACGATGTCGAGCGTTTACCTCACGGCATTCTATTCTGGCGATCTATGACGCAGTGGATTGGTGCCTTGGGAATTGTGTTCTTCACCATTGCCATACTACCCTCAATGGTGGGAGGAGGTAGCGTGAAGGTGTTTGCTGCCGAAGCAACTGGTCCCATGCGCGAGAAGATGCATCCCCGCTTGTCAACCACAGCCAAATGGATTTGGAGCGTTTATGGCGCACTAACCATTGCATGTATGCTAAGTTACTATGTGGCTGGCATGGGTTGGTTCGACAGTATCAACTACTCAATGTCCATCACTGCTACAGGCGGTTTCTGTACTCATAACGACACCGCGGCATACTTTGATTCAGCCATGATAGACTACGTCAGTATCGTATTTCAGTTCCTGGCAGGCATTAACTTCACCCTACTCTATTTTGTGCTGTTCAAGGGCCGTGTCCAATTGCTGCTTAAGAGTAGTGAGTTCAAGACTTACATCGGTCTTGTCATTGGAGCAACACTATGGATAGGTTATCTATTGATGACTCGAAATGGATATGGTTTGGAACATGCCTTCCGTTCTGCTCTCTTCCATGTTGTATCCTTCATTACAACCACAGGTGTTTTTAACGATGACGCATCCAGATGGCCTCATATCACTTGGGTAATATTGGGGGGACTCATGTTCATTGGCGCTTGTTCTGGCTCTACTACGGGTGGTTTTAAGTGTGTCCGTGGCGTGATGGTTTTCAAGGTGCTACGCAATGAATTCCGCAAGATCTTACATCCCAATGCCGTCTTACCGGTAAAGATAGACGGTCAGACTGTACCCCAACAGAAAATGAACTCATTGCTGGCATTCTTTGCCTTCTACGTCATGATTGTTCTCCTTTCCACCACTATTATGCTCTTGGCCGATATCGACATTACCAATTCCATTGTGATTGCACTGAGCCTGATTAGCAATGTCGGGCTGTCGTTATCTACAGAGATTGGCGAGGTCATGTCGTGGGCCGACCTGCCAATCTACCTCAAATGGACGTGTTCGTTCCTAATGCTGGTAGGCCGTTTGGAAATCATGTCAGTATTGGTACTATTTACTCGTGCTTTCTGGAAGGACAGCTAAGCAGGAATTGCTCCACGTCATGTTGTATGCAACGGAACAAGTCTGAGAGGATATAGCCCATATTTTTTTTCAAAGTCTGTCGGATATCAAGCAATGAGTGTTCATAGCACGACATTTCGTTCTGTCGCTGGGTATGGTGCCGTGCCATACGTGTTATCTCATCCTGACGTTCTTGGCGAAGACGATTACATACCTTATTTAATATAGGGACTATTACTGTATCAAACAGGTGATGGCCCTGTATATATAAATAAGTAGTCTGCGGCGTAACCCCTAACGCCTTGATACTCTCCTTTGTGCATATATATTCTTCCTTATTATTTGGAAATTCATGCTGCAACTGGTGCACCTTAGTAGCGACCTTACGACGCAGATGGTCGATGGAAGGTTGAGGGTCAAAGACATTAAAACCGCCAGGATCTGTCACACGATTGAAGTCGGAAAGCGAGAACTTGTTATGATGCCCCGTACGATAAGCCCATACCGACCAGATAAAAAGCGGGAACACCGCCTCGCTATATTGTCGGAGATAATCATTAAAGTCGAAGATGCGGTGGTCGTTGAGCGTAATAGCTACGCAGACATCATGAAGTGAGGGCGCATAACACTGTAGACTTTCAATGGCATAAGCATAGGTATGGAATACATAAGGACTATCTATCACCTTCTGTGATTGTGCCGTCGCCCCCTGTAGTAGGTAGTCGTAATCGGCATCCACACAAGCAATCATTGACTCACCAAGACCAGACATCAGTGCAGCCTTCTTACCGCGCTCCAGTTTCTTATGTGACGGCAACATGACCTCGAAGTAGCGTTGCTCGTTCTCGAAACGCGACAGTACTGTCCGCCAGAAGAATACATCGTCGTAGCTTTCCACATATACCACGATTCTTTGCGGCGACTGTTTCGACTTCATACGGTTGGCCGCCTCAAAGTATTGGCTATTGAGATTATCTTTTAAGTTGCTAGGCATACAGGTTTTACTAGATGGTAATATCAGAAACTTCCGTCACACTATCAACCCAACCATTCATGATGACAGCAGGCGAATGAGTAGTGAGGATAATCTGAACGTTGGGGTTCAGTTCAACGATGAGGTCGATGAGTTTCTTCTGCCACTCAATATGGAGTGACACCTCGGGTTCGTCCATAAAGAGAATGTAAGGCTGCTGGTCCTCAACGAGTACAGTTAACAAGATGGCCAGCATCTGTTTCTCACCACTAGACAACTGATAGGGTACCAGTATTTCCCCAATCTGCGAGAAACGTATCTCATTCTCCGTACGAACTATCTTCTTACCCGTCTCATCAAACAATTCGTCTATCATGTCTTGGAAACGCGCTTTAGGCTGTGATAGGTGTTGAGCTGCATCAGCATTTCCCTGTTGTAGTTCTGAGATGATGCGATTACCTATGTTCACTTGATAGTCCAAATATTTGCGTTGCAAGTGATAGAGTTGGAAGTCGAGAGCCGAGGTAATGCGTGAATCCACCATATTTAATGTCTCATTGTCGAGCATGGGTGAATCGAGCGAACGAATGATATCGAAACGCACATGCGTAGCATCCTCGGGCTCGGCAGTGATATGAACCCCCTTCTGCAGATGGTTCAACAAATCGCCATTGGTACAAATGCTCTTGAATATCTTGTTCAATATCGTACTTTTTCCCACACCATTGATACCGCTGAGGATATTCACGTGTGGGTCGAGCGTCCATAAGATATGCTTTTTACCGCTCCAAAGAGAGTCGATTTCTATCTGCTTAATGTAAGTCGCGTACTTCATAATCATAAGTTTTATGCTGCAAATATACGATTATTTCCCGAATTATTTGTACTTTTGCAGGCGAAAAATTACTAAAATGGAAAAAACAAGCGATAACAAAGCATTGATAGCACATCTGGCCATGTTCGGCGCTTGTGCAGGCTGGGGGCTGATGGCTCCCGTCGGCAAAGACGCTATGACGCACGGTTTCGATGGCATATCGATGGTAACATTCCGTGTAGTAGGTGCCTGTCTACTGTTTTGGATAGCATCGTTTTTCGCACCCAAGGAACACGTCCCCAGAAAGGACAAGTTGATGTTCATCGGAGCAGCTGTCTTCGGACTGGTGTGTAACCAGTGCTGTTACACGATAGGACTGAGCATCACATCTCCTATCAATGCCTCGATAGTCACCACATCAATGCCTATCTTTGCCATGATATTGGCAGCCCTTATCCTTAAGGAGCCTATAACGGGTAAGAAAGCTTTGGGTGTGCTGATGGGCTGTAGTGGTGCCCTGATACTGATTATAACATCAGCAGCAGCGGCAGACGGCAAGGTTGGCGACATTCGCGGCGACCTGCTGTGTCTGTTTGCACAGTTCTCGTTTGCCCTCTACCTGTCACTGTTTAATCCTTTGATACGTCGTTACAACGTCTTTACTATCAACAAATATATGTTCTCATGGGCAACACTGATGCTGCTACCGTTTACATTTAGTCACGTGAGTGGAGTCGTAGCAAACCCCATACCTGCGAGCACATGGTGGGAAGTGGCCTACGTGGTGTGCATTGGTACATTCCTAGGCTACATCCTGACGATGATAGGCCAAAGGACACTCCGTCCGACGGTAGTTTCAGTATATAACTACGTACAACCTGTGGTCTCTGTCGCTGCAACACTATTGATGGGTATCGGTATTCTGAAGCCGACTCATGCTTTGGCTGTCATACTAGTATTCAGCGGTGTCTGGTTGGTCACCAAGTCAAAATCACGAAAAGACATAGAGAACGCCAGAGCTCAGGAAGGGAGATAAAAAAACTACGAGATGCACTCTCGTAGTTTTTTTCTTTTATCCGTTGCTTCCTTCTTCAAAGTCTACCAGTCGGATGTCAAATATCAGTGTGCTATAGCCTGGAATGCTGTTATAGTCCGATGTCCCATAGCCTAACTGGTAGGGTATCGTCACACGCCAATGGTCACCACGATGCATGTGTTGCAAGGCAGTGGCGAAGCCTTCAAGTACGGCATCCACGCCCATCGTGGAAGGTTCTGCTCTGTCTTGCGAGAAAGTACCATTAATGCTGGTGTCAAACTGATAGCCAGAGGGGTAGCTAAGTGAAGGTAGCAGATTTCCACGATAGTGGATATCCACATCATCAGTGAAGATGGGTGACACCGTCTTGTCACCTTGTACAATAAAGTCACTGGGCAGCACATCAATTAAGACGAAATCAGTATGCGCCAACTGTTCCTGCTTCAGAGTATCAGCCTTCGTATAGCTTTTCAATATGAAGCACGTAGAACTGCTGGCAGCCAAGTGTTCCTGATAAGCCTGTTCAAAATAGGCTTCATTCTTAGCTTGCCAATTGGCATACTCCGCCACAGTATCGTCCTTTTCACTGCACGACGCGAAGCCGAGCAGTGAAAGGCAGACGAACAGATAATGTTTCAGTTTCATTTATTGAAGTTTCTTTAAAAGACTTACGATGCTTACCTTATCCTCGATGATAGCATTGAGATCACTGATGTTCACACGCTCCTGCTCCATCGTGTCGCGGAAGCGCAGCGTTACCTTACCATCAGTCAGCGTGTCGTGGTCAACGGTGACACAGTATGGGGTACCAATAGCGTCCTGACGACGATAGCGCTTGCCGATGCTGTCCTTCTCGTCGTACTGGCAGTTGAAGTGGAACTTCAGCTGGTCAATAATCTCACGAGCCTTCTCAGGCAGACCGTCCTTCTTCACCAGCGGCATCACAGCACACTTCACAGGAGCCAGGGCTGCAGGCAACTTCAATACCACGCGGGTCTCGCCGTTCTCCAGCTTCTCCTCCTCGTAAGCGTGACACATAATGCTCAGGAACATACGGTCCACACCGATACTGGTCTCAATCACATACGGAGTATAGCTCTCGTTGGTCTGTGGGTCGAAGTATTTGATGCTCTTGCCAGAGTATTTCTCGTGCTGGCTCAGGTCGAAGTTAGTACGAGAGTGGATACCCTCAACCTCCTTGAAGCCAAATGGCATCTTGAACTCGATATCAGTTGCAGCGTTAGCATAGTGAGCCAGCTTGTCGTGGTCGTGGAAACGATAGTTCTCAGCGCCGAAGCCCAGAGCCTGATGCCACTTCATACGTGTCTCCTTCCACTTCGGGAACCACTCCAGCTCGGTGCCAGGCTGTACGAAGAACTGCATCTCCATCTGCTCAAACTCACGCATACGGAAGATGAACTGACGAGCCACAATCTCATTACGGAAAGCCTTACCAATCTGGGCGATACCGAAAGGAATCTTCATACGACCAGTCTTCTGCACGTTCAGGTAGTTCACGAAGATACCCTGAGCCGTCTCAGGACGGAGGTAAATCTTCATCGAAGCATCGGCGCTGGCACCCATTTCGGTAGAGAACATCAGGTTGAACTGACGGACATCCGTCCAGTTACGGGTACCGCTGATAGGACATACAATCTCCTCGTCGAGGATAATCTGCTTCAACTCGTCGAGGTCCGGGCCCTGCATAGCAGCAGCATAACGGGCATGCAGTGCGTCGCGCTTCTCCTTGGTCTCCTTTACGCGCTCACTGGTCTCCATATACTTAGCCTCATCGAAGCTATCACCGAAACGCTTGCGAGCCTTCTCTACTTCCTTCTGGATCTTCTCGTCGTACTTGGCAATCTGGTCCTCAATCAGTACATCGGCACGATAACGTTTCTTAGAGTCGCGGTTGTCGATAAGGGGATCGTTGAAGGCATCAACGTGACCTGAAGCCTTCCATATTGTGGGGTGCATGAAGATAGCCGAGTCGATACCCACGATGTTCTCGTGCAGCATCGTCATAGCCTTCCACCAGTACTGCTTAATGTTATTCTTCAACTCCACGCCGTTCTGACCATAGTCATACACAGCGGCCAAACCATCGTAAATCTCACTTGAGGGGAACACGAAACCATACTCCTTACAGTGGCTTACGATTTTCTTAAATACATCTTCTTGTGCCATATCTTTTTAATCAATTATTCGAATAATGGGTGCAAAGGTACACAATTTCGATGGAAAACAACCATTTTTACACATTATTTAATACTATAAAGATAGAAGAAAGCTGAAAAGTCGCGACATACAACACGACTTCCCAGCTTTTTGGCTCTTAGGAACAAGAAGAATTAACTACATTTTCCGATATCTTTTAAGTTTAACCTCTTTACGAGAGCTACTAGACTTTTGATCTTCTGATGTCAGTTCAAACGTGTTACCAGAGATATTGATGGTTCCAAAATCCTCCCATCCATCTTCAGGATGGTCTAACTCCAACATATACAATTTACCATTCTCAATTTTATACTCAAAAATGTCATCATCGGGGGTAACTGTACCGTCCGCTTCGATATCAACCTCTACAGCTCTTTTGTTTGGCAGGAATTGGATACCATCGGATTCTTTTCCTTCATACGACTTCTCCTCTGGCTGACCTTGCTGTACCCACTGACCACTGCTGTTTTTCTCATAGATAGTGGTTTTCTTATAGACTCGTTTCCACACACCTTCTAAGCTACTCGAAGAGTCGCCGTCACCGTCACTACCACAGGCAGAAAAGCCTACGCACACTACAGCCATCAAGGCTACAGTCACCAAACTGAATAAAGTCTTTTTCATTGTTTTCGTTATTTAAGAATTAGTACGTAATATAAATTGATGATGCAAATATACGACTTTATTTTTACTTTCATTCTTTTTCTTGTAAAAAAATCAAGGAAAAAGAAAAAAAAGCAAAATTGTTTGCTCAATCCGCTTAACAAAAGTTAGGGGCATAGCCCAGTTGGTTTAGAGCGCTGCAGTCACATTGCAGAGGTCCCCGGTTCGAGCCCGGGTGTCCCTACGAAGAGAGAGTCGGAAATTCACATTCCGACTCTTTTCTTTGTATTTACACCTTTCTAAAGTCCTGTGACGCTTAAAAAAAGGCTTCGCTTTGGTATTCTGCGTTTTTTATTGTATCTTTGCACACGGATTGCAAATCAATGAACAGAAAAGAAGCATTATGTACTACACAGGCATCATCATTGCTATTATGACCTTTCTCACGATAGGCGTATGGCATCCTATCGTCATCAAGACGGAATACTATTGGGGCACACGCCCCTGGGTTCTCTATCTCGTAGTCGGACTTTGCTGCTGCATAGCGGCTCTCTTCGTCGAGAACATCTATCTCTCATCGTTCTTGGGTGTGTTCGGAGCCTCATCGCTTTGGGGCATTGGCGAACTTTTTGCACAAAGGAAGAGAGTCGAAAAGGGTTGGTTTCCCATGAATCCAAAACGGAAGAATGAATACTAAACAAGGAAAAATCCAAATATATTCTGAAATCTTTTGGCCTAGTCGCTTTTTTTTATTACTTTTGCAGGAAATTAAAAACTACTACATCAATATATGGACGACGAAACAAGAGACGACGAGATACTGGAACAGGAAGGTACAGAGAGTGCCGAAGGATTTGCAGCTTCGGACAATGCAGATGTCCCTGAAGAAGGCCATTCGGACTATAAGCCCGTAAACCGATTCGACGCTGCTGCCGTTCACCACCTAAGCGGCATGTACCAAAGCTGGTTCCTGGACTACGCATCGTATGTTATCCTGGAGCGTGCCGTACCTCATATTGAGGACGGACTGAAGCCCGTACAGCGCCGCATCCTGCACTCGATGAAGCGCATGGATGACGGCAGATATAATAAGGTGGCGAACATCGTGGGACATACCATGCAGTTTCACCCTCACGGTGATGCCTCTATCGGCGACGCACTGGTGCAGATGGGTCAGAAGGACCTGCTCATCGACACACAGGGTAACTGGGGTAACATTCTGACGGGCAATAGGGCCGCAGCACCACGATACATTGAAGCGCGTCTGTCGAAGTTTGCGCTGGACACCGTGTTCAACCCCAAGACGACGGAGTGGCAGATGTCGTACGACGGACGTAACAAGGAGCCTATCACCCTACCCGTGAAGTATCCATTGTTGTTGGCACAGGGTGCCGAGGGTATTGCCGTCGGTCTGAGTTCAAAAATCCTGCCCCACAACTTCGTAGAAATATGCGACGCTGCCATTGCATACTTGCATAACGAGGAGTTCCACTTGTATCCAGACTTCCCAACAGGCGGCTCAATTGATGTCTCGAAATACAACGATGGACAGCGTGGTGGTGTCATCAAGGTACGAGCTAAGATAGAGAAATTGGACCCCAAGACGCTGGTCATCCGCGAGATTCCCTTCTCCAAGACTACAGAGACGGTGATTGACAGCATTCTAAAGGCTATCGAAAAGGGTAAAATCAAGGCACGTCACGTAGAAGACCTGACAGCAGCGAAGGTCGAGATACAGGTGCAGTTGGCTCCTGGCGTATCGAGCGACAAGACATTGGACGCCCTCTATGCCTTCTCCGACTGCGAAATCAACATCTCGCCCAACTGTTGCGTCATCGAGGACAATAAGCCGCAGTTCCTGACCATCAGCGATGTGCTGCGCCACTCGACGGATCGCACCAAGGACTTGATACGTCAGGAGTTGGAAATCCGCAAGGGCGAGTTATTAGAGCAGTTGCACTTCTGTTCGTTGGAGAAAATCTTCATTGAGGAGCGTATCTATAAGGACAAGAAGTTCGAGCAAGCGCCTACCATCGATGCCGTTTGTGAACATATCGACGAGCGTTTGACGCCCTATTATCCGCAGATGGTACGCGAGGTGACGAAGGATGACATCCTGAAGTTGTTGGAAATCAAGATGCAGCGCATCCTGAAGTTCAACAAGGACAAGGCTGACGAACTGATGGCCCGTATCAAGGCTGAGATAGAGGACATTGACCGCGACCTGGCCAACCTCACGGAGGTAACGGCCCAGTGGTTCCAGTTCCTGAAGGACAAGTATGGCAAGGACCATCCGCGACTGACGGAAATCCGCAATTTCGACACCATCGAGGCAACGAAGGTGGTCGAGGCCAACCACAAGCTGTACATCAACCGTCAGGACGGCTTCATCGGCACGGGTCTGAAGAAGGACGAGTTCGTGTGCAACTGCTCGGACATCGACGATATTATCATCTTCTATAAGGACGGCAAGTTCAAGGTGGTCCGCGTGTCTGACAAGCTGTTTGTCGGCAAAAACGTGATGTGGTTGGGCGTCTTCAAGAAGAACGACCAGCGCACCATCTATAATGCTGTCTATCGCGACGGACGCAAGGGCTACTATTACATCAAGCGCTTCAATGTGTCTAGCGTCACCCGCGATCGCGAATACGACATCACGGCTGGTACGGAGGGATCGCGCGTGCTCTACTTTACAGCCAATCCTAACGGTGAGGCAGAGGTCATCAAGGTGACCCTCGACCCAGCACCCAAGCTGAAGCGTATCTTCTTTGACAAGGACTTCTCGGAGATTATGATTAAGGGACGTGCTGCCAAGGGTAACCTGCTGACAAAATTCCAAGTGCACCGCATCGGGCTCAAGAGTCACGGACACTCAACGCTGGGTGGTCGCAAGGTTTGGTACGACCCAGACGTCAACCGTCTGAACTATGATGAGCACGGACGCCTGTTGGGCGAGTTCAACGACGGCGACCAGATATTGGTCATCCTAAAGAACGGCGACTACTACCTCAGTGGCTTCGATGCTAACGTACACTTCGAGGATAACATCGACCGACTGGAGAAATACGAAGTCGACAAGGTGTGGAGCTGTGTGCTTTACGATGCCGACAATCAGGGCTATCCCTACGTGAAACGATTCCAGATGGAGGCCTCGAAGCGAAAGCAAAACTATATTGGCGAGAACGAGAATTCGCAACAGATCCTGTTGACGGATACCGTCTATCCACGCTTGCAGGTCACCTATGGTGGCAATGACGAATATCGCGGTTCAGAGGAAATCGACGTCGAGCAGTTTATCAGTGTCAAAGGCTATAAGGCCAAAGGAAAGCGACTGACCACCTTCCAAGTGGCTTCTATCGTGGAACTGGAGCCAACCCGTTTCCCTGAGCCTCCAGAAGAGACAGAAGAAACGGAAGAGGAAAAAGAGAACCTAGACCCTGATGCCGGCAAGAGCCAGCAGCAGGTACGTGACGAACTGACTGGACAACTAAACCTGTTCCCTGATGAGTAGCGGGCTACACCCTAAATGCCAAATAGTAAATGACAAATGACGGAATGACAATAAAGAGCAATTGGTTAAAGATAATAAGAGTGATAGTGTTATCATTTATCATTTGTCATTTATCATTTAGCCACGCAGTGGCGCAAAAGGTCATCACCCGCAGTACGATGCTGGGCTTTGGCCGTACTAACGTCCTCGAAACATACCTGTCTGCTGAACATTTCAAGGGAGGGGGACTATCGTTTCTTACCACCATCGAACGGCAGCGCCCTGACAAACGATGGAGCACGCTGATGGAACATGAGGCCAACCTTTCGACAGTAAAAGACCGTGCCGATTCGCAAAAGGAACTGGAAGGAGCCTACAATTTCTATTGGGGCAAGCTGTACAGCTGGCAATTGCTAGACAATCGATTGAAGCTACAGGCTGGTGGACTGCTGAACGCCTCGCTGGGTTTCATTTACAATACCAGCAACAGCAACAATCCTGCTCAGGCTCGTCTCCACTTGAATATCATGCCGACGGGCGTCGCCACCTATCATTTCAACCTTTGGCGCAAGCAGTTTACGGCCCGCTATGAACTAGCGTTACCTCTATGCGGCATGATGTTCTCACCCAACTACGGACAGTCATACTATGAGATGTTCTCATTAGGTAACTACGACCACAACGTTGTGCCGACCACCTTCGTCTCAGCACCTGAATGGCGCCAGATGCTAACCCTTGATGTCCGCCTGTGGAAATCTGGCACGCTGCGCATCGGCTATCTGGGTAATATGCAGCAAGCAAAGGTCAACAACCTGCGCCAACACGTCTACACCCATAGGTTGCTGATAGGATTTACCAAGCAATTCTCCATTATTCCAAGAGCCCTATGAAGAAATATATAGTCTATCTAGTATCACTAGTCTTACTAGTTCTATTAGTATCTTGTGTAGATACGGACGAGCGCCCAGATACCCCTATCGGCAACTTCGAGGCATTGTGGGAAATCATTGACGAACACTACTGTTTCTTCGACTATAAACAGCATGAGTACGGACTCGATTGGAACGATGTATATAATAAATACAAGGTACGCGTAAACGACAAGATGAGCGAGACACAACTCTTCGAAGTGTTGAAGGATATGTTGTCAGAGCTACGCGATGGTCATGTAAACCTCTACACTTCCTACGACATGGGGCGTTACTGGGCCTGGCACGAGGCCTATCCGAAGAATTTCAGCGACACTCTGGAACGACGCTATCTGGGTACAGACTATAAGATTAGCGGTGGCATGCACTATCGCATCCTTGACGATAACATCGGATACATTCGCTACGAATCATTCACGTCGCCCGTTGGTGAAAGCGGTCTTGACGATGCGCTCACTTATATGGCATTGTGTCGCGGACTGATTATTGACATCCGTAATAACGGTGGTGGTGAGTTGACGACTGCCGAAAGGTTCGCTGGACGTTTTGTTCACGAAAAGACATTGGTAAGCTATCTGCAACACAAGACAGGAAAAGGACATAACGACTTTTCACCACTTGAAGCCCGTTATCTGGAGCCCTCTAGCAAGATGCGATGGCACAAACCGGTCTGCGTACTCACTAACAGAAGCGTGTTCAGCGCCGCTAACGACTTCGCAGTCATTATGCATGCCCTGCCCAATGTCAAACTAGTGGGCGACCACACTGGTGGAGGTTCGGGTCTGCCAATGTCTAGTTCACTTCCCAATGGATGGAGCGTCCGTTTCTCGGCTTGTCCCATGTACGACTGCAATAAGCATCACACTGAATTCGGCATTGAGCCAGACATCAACGTCGCACTAACAGACGAAGCCACCGCACAGGGCGTTGACCTCATTATCGAAACAGCACGCAAACTGTTAACAAATTAAAAATTACAGGCTAAAAGGGAAAATTCTCAATTCTCAATTCTCAATTCTCAATTTATTATTGTACCTTTGTACCCGCTAAGCACAGATAGCACCCAATAGAAAGCGCCTGTGGCGGAATTGGTAGACGCGCTAGACTTAGGATCTAGTATCTCGCGATGTGCAGGTTCGAGTCCTGTCAGGCGCACTTAAAGGTAAAAAGGTAAAAAAGGTCGGCATAGCTCAGCTGGTTAGAGTATCACCTTGACATGGTGGGGGTCCTTGGTTCGAGTCCAAGTGTCGACACAAAGCAAATCTCCAAGTCGTTGAAAATCAACAACTTGGAGATTTTTCTTTTCCTATTTTGGCGTCATTTTGGCGTGATTATAGATTTTTGGCGCTCCTTAGACCCTATTTTTGAAGTTTGCAATCTCAGGGTTTACAAATGGAGGGATTATCAGAACTTCGGCATTTTATATTCCCTATAGTTGAGCCAAAAGATGAGAGCTGTACCGCCACAGATAAGTACGAGCCACAGATAAGTACGAGGAAAAGGAATGGTACCCACAGACGCTCCCATAGCTGATCCCAAAGGCAATGCCCTGCGGCTGCATAGGTGGCATAGGATGTGCTGGCAACGGTCATGATAATCATTGCCCAGAAGTTCCACCAAGAAAGATAGATACCCTTGCCGTTGTTAAGCACCCTCATAACTTCCTCTGTCTTGGTATCACATGCTTTAGTGATAGAGTTCATAGTGGATTCAGTGTGCTTGTCTATATCCTCTTTCACCTTCTGCCCTGCCTGCCCTACCGTAATGGCAACATGCTTGTTGATGGTTACAGGAAGGGCAGACAGCATATTCTTGTCATCTTCAGAAAGACTTACTTTTATATCCTTGCTGCCTTCCAAACGCCTCACCAGTCCATTTAGGCTTCTCACTATTTTTTCACTCTGCTCTTGCTGACTGCTAAAGTTCCGCTGTATCTGCAGAATCTTCTCCAGATAGTCAGCACTAAGCGTTGATTCACTCCCAGCAGGAGCTGGCACGTTCTCATTTTGAGTCGTACCAGCTGCTGCCATCATTTCCTTTGCGACCTGTTCCTCCTCATTGTCGAACAGATTTTTCGCATCTTTATATCTCTTCATCATACTCATATATTTTTATACCTTTATATAATTCTATCTTCCATAGCCTCGACGGACTACCTTTCTTGGACAGCTACGGGCAACGGCTTTGGCAATTTGCATTGCACGAAGCAGTTCATCATCGTCATCCTTCTTCTTGTGAGGCAGATCATTGTTACTTCCTCCGCAACTGCCTGATGAATACCCAGAGCCACCAGGGGTGCTCATTAGCTCAAAGAATACGAAGAGTGAAGTCTCAATCACTTCTTCGAGCACAAACTCAAACTCATCTTCGAGAGCCTTGAAAGTACTATTCATGGCATCCACAATGCTCTCAGAAACATCAAAGGTAAAGTGCTCAGCCTCCTTGCCATCCACCATGTTGTGGTCAAACTCAAAATGCTCCTTCTTTGTATCAGGACTTATAGGCTCACAAACAAAGTGATGACGTTCTGCATACTCGATCCTGGCCTTCTGCTCATTGG
>CACWOS010000014.1 GCA_902762565.1 uncultured Prevotellaceae bacterium | reverse complement strand
GTCCCACCTCTTCCCATTCCGAACAGAGAAGTTAAGCCCGCTTGCGCCGATGGTACTGCAATGCAATGCGGGAGAGTAGGAGGCCGCCACTTTTTCAAGTAGAGAAGCCCTGAGTCAGCAATGATTCAGGGCATTTTCTTTATGCTTAGGTAATAAATCTGGAAATTCTACGTTATATGTTTGTATGCAGTGGACAGATCGTATTCGTCAGATTAAAATTATTCTGGTGGTTGCAGCAGTGATAATTGCTGTAGTCTCGCTGTTGATATCCCACTTTTTGGTTCGCGACCTATCAAAGGAAGAACATAACCGTATGGAGGTATGGGCTCAGGCTTTGCATGCCTTGAACGAGGCTGACGAAACAACAGATGTTACTTTGATTTCAAATGTCCTTCAGGGCAATAATACGATACCTGTCATTGTGCTAAATGAACAAGGCGATATCGATGATTTCCGCAATATCAGTGATACGCTTGATATTGCTGATTATGCTCAACGTATGATCAAGGCTGGTGATACTATTCGTATTGGCAGCCAGTTGGTGTGCTACGACGAGAGCATCATGCTGAAACGCTTGCAGGCATGGCCTTATGTTCAGTTAGGTATCGTGCTAATCTTTGTGGTGGTAGCTATTTTCGCCCTACTATCATCGAAACGTGCAGAACAAAACAAGGTTTG
Organism: uncultured Prevotellaceae bacterium; assembly: GCA_902762565.1. Classification (GTDB taxonomy): domain Bacteria; phylum Bacteroidota; class Bacteroidia; order Bacteroidales; family Bacteroidaceae; genus Prevotella. The sequence continues at coordinate 55,678 of CACWOS010000014.1, read as the reverse complement.
GGTTGGCTTGTCGAAGGAAACTGCCCACCAGTTGGGTACGCCTGTGTCGAGTCTGATGGCATGGGTGGAAATGCTGAAAGAACAGTATCCTGAGGATGACCTATTACCTGAGATGGATAAAGATGTCAAGCGTCTACAACTAATAGCTGAACGTTTCTCGAAGATTGGTTCTCTGCCTGAACCTGTAGATGCTTCGATGAATGAAGTATTGGCACATGTGGTAGACTATATGGATCGTCGAACGTCTCATAAGGTTCAGATGATTAGACAATTGCCAGAGAAAGATGTCATTGTGCGTATGAATGCCTCCCTGTTTGAGTGGGTTATCGAGAACTTGTGCAAGAATGCCGTCGATGCTATGGAGGGTGCTGGTACCATTACGCTGACACTGACTGACGAAAGCCAGCGCGTGGTGATAGAGGTACAGGATACGGGTAAAGGTATTAAGAAGAAGGATATTGCAAACGTGTTTACACCAGGTTTTACCACCAAGAAGAGAGGGTGGGGGCTAGGATTGTCGCTGGCAAAACGTATCGTGGAAGAGTATCATAAAGGCCGTATCTTTGTCAAACAGTCAGAGATTGGCAAAGGTACGACCTTCCGCATTGAAATGCCGAAGGGCTGTTAGCTCTTGGCAATTAGCATTATTCGACTACTATTCCCTGCTCCTCACATAGCTTTAGACTCATCTCCTTCAGCTTGAACTTCTGGATTTTGCCCGATCCGGTCAGGGGGAACTCCTTGATGAAGAACACGTACTTAGGTATCTTGTAGCGTGCTATTTTGCCGCGACAGAACAGCTGTACGTCTTCTGCGGTCATCTGTGCGCCTTCCTCCAGTATGATAAATGCGCCCACAGCTTCGCCGTATTTCTTTGATGGTACGGCAGCCACCTGCACGTCGCGTATTCCAGGCATGTGGTATAGGAACTCCTCAATCTCGCGTGGGTAGATATTCTCACCGCCACGGATAATCATATCCTTGATACGTCCTGTAATCTTATAGAATCCCTGCTCGTCCTTGACACCCAGGTCGCCTGAGTGCAGATATCCGTTCTTATCGATAACCTCGGCCGTAGCTTCGGGGTTCTTATAGTATCCTTTCATCACGTTGAATCCCTTGCAGCACATCTCGCCCTGCACACCCACTGGGCATTCCTCGCCAGTTTCGGGGTCGAGCACCTTCACGTCGACAAACGGGAAGTCGCGACCTACCGTTGTGCATCGCTGCTCGAATGTGTCGTTCAGACATGTCTGAGTCATACCAGGCGACGACTCTGTGAGTCCATACACACTGGTGATGGTCATATACATCTTTTCGCTCACCTGCTTCATCAGTTCGATAGGACAGAGCGATCCTGCCATGATTCCTGTGCGCAGACAACTCAGATCGAACATGTCGAACATCGGGTGGTTCAATTCGGCGATAAACATCGTGGGCACACCGTAAACTGCGGTACAGCGCTCCTTATGGATAGACGCCAACACCACCAGTGGGTCGAACTTCTCAACCATCACCTCGGTACAGCCGTGAGTCAGACAGTTCATTGTGGCCAGCACCACTCCGAAGCAGTGGAACAATGGCACGCATACGCAGAGCTTGTCGTCCTGGGTGAATCCCATGTTCTCGCCTGTAAAGTATCCGTCGTTCGATATTCCGTAGTGAGTCAGCATCACTCCCTTGGGGAAACCTGTGGTACCGCTGGTGTACTGCATGTTGCACACATCGTAGCAGCTCACCTGTTTCTTCATCTCGTTCAACGTCTCGTCCTCGATGTTCTGTCCCAGTAGCAGCAGCTCGGCCGTGTTGTACATACCGCGATACTTCTCCATACCTATATATACTACGTTCTTCAAGTATGGGAATCGCTCGCTGTTCAGGTGTCCACGCTCGCAGGTCTTCAGCTCTGGCAGCATGGTGTAGGTCATATCTACATAGTTACAGTCCCATGTACCATCAGTGATACACAGCACCTCCATGTCAGAGTCCTTACACAGATACTCCAGCTCGTTCTGCTTGTAGTTGGTGTTCACCGTCACCAGCACCGCACCGATCTTAGCCGTAGCGTACAGGAATGTCAGCCAGTCGGGCACGTTTGTAGCCCATATACCTATGTTCGATCCCTTTTTTACGCCGATAGAGATAAGTCCCTTGGCCAGATTGTCCACACGCTCGTTAAACTTGCTCCATGTGAATCGCAGGTTGCGGTCGCTATATACTATATATTCCTTATCAGGAGTAGTCTCGGCCCAGTACTCCAGCCATTCGCCCAGAGTTCTCTCCCACAGCTTGTATCCCTCCGATCCAGTCTCGGCCGGATAAGTTCTATCAGGCAGCGGTCTGCCCGCCATATCGTACTTTACATCACTCATAATTCTCAATTGTCAATTTTCAATTATCAATTAGAAGGGAATGTAAACTACTGCGAGAATCTTAGCACTCTTGCCTGGGGCGCCGTGCACGTGGTGCTTCACGATACTATCGTAGAATATCGAGTCGCCCTCGCCCAGTTTGTAAGTCTCCTTGCCATATACTATCTCTACCTCGCCCTGCATCACGTAGATAAACTCCTCGCCCTCGTGAGCTGAGAGCTGGAATTCAGGACTATCTTCAGGATTGATGTCAATCACAAATGGCTCCATGTGGCGACCAGCCTTCTGCTGAGCCAGCGGGTGATATTCCATATGTTTGCGAGCATCGGTAGCGCCATTGGAAAAACTAATGCTATTGTCTTTTTCGCGGTCGGCAGCACGGCATACAACCGGTCCTAGAGCATCGTTGTCGTCCATAAACGTACCCAGTCGTACACCCAGTGCGCGGGCTATCTTAATCAGCGGACCTAGTGAAGGAAGGTTCACGTCATTTTCAATACTGTTTATTTGCTCTACGGTCAAACCGCTACGCTCAGCAATTTCCTCGATGCTGAGATTCTTCGTTTCTCTAAGGCCCTTGATTTTAGCGCCTACCTTTGAATTGTTGTTCGACATCTTTTTTCTTTTACCTTATTATTTTTGTGTTGTATCTTATATCTTTTAGGCCGCAAAATTACGAAAAAATATGGAATTACCAACGGTTATTGCAAGAAAAATTCGATTTTCTTTGGTTTTTTGCTCACTTATTCGTACCTTTGCAGCCCGAAAAGTGTATTTATGTGTAGTCAGGAGACCTATACGATAGATTTGAAGGGTTTGACGGAGGACATGACAGTCCGAGATTTTAACCTGGACGACGAGTACTTTAGGGCTCTCGACGGTGCTCAGTTGGAGCATGGAGCATTGCATGTGTCAGTGTCTATACGCAAGATGGCTGGCTTTTTTGAACTCCAGTTTCATACAGTGGGCTCTGTCACTATCAGCTGTGATCGTTGTTTGGACGATATGGAACAGCCGATAGAAGCTGATAATCACCTCGTGGTGAAGCTTGGCGACACATACAGCGAAGACGATGATACCGTGACTGTGGACGAGAACGAAGGAATGCTCGACCTGTCGTGGTTTATCTATGAGTTTATTATGCTGGCCATACCCATCAAGCACGTTCATGCACCTGGAAAATGCAATAGTGCGATGACGCAGAAACTCGAAGAGTTGAGCGGCGCTGTCCGAAGCGGCGAAGAGGGGGCAGAGGCGATAGACCCGCGTTGGAGCGCTTTGCTAAAATTAAAAAAATAAAAAGGTAAATAGTAAAACATTGAATTAAAGTAATAGAATTATGGCACATCCTAAAAGAAGACAATCGAACACTCGTACCGCTAAGCGTCGTACCCATGACAAGGCAGTAGCTCCTACATTGGCAGTATGTCCCAACTGTGGTGCTTATCACATCTACCACACAGTATGCCCCTCTTGTGGATACTATCGTGGCAAGATCGCTATTGTAATGGACGAAGCAGCTGAATAATGAGTAAAATCAATGCGATAATCACCGGTGTTGGCGGCTATGTGCCCGACTATGTCCTTAATAATGAGGAATTGTCTCGCATGGTAGACACCAACGACGAGTGGATCACGACCCGCGTCGGTATTAAGGAACGTCGCATCCTCACTGAGGAAGGTCTGGGTACCAGCTATATGGCCCGTAAAGCAGCCAAGCAGCTGATACAGAAGACTGGTGTAGACCCTGATACCATTGATGCGCTGATTGTCACCACCTCAACGGCAGATTATCAGTTCCCATCCACAGCCAGCATCGTGCTTGGCAAACTTGGACTGAAGAATGCTTTTGCGTTCGACTTCTGGGCAGCCTGCTGTGGTTTCATCTATACGCTTGACGTAGCGTCCTCCATGATTCAGAGTGGACGCTACAAAAAGATTATTGTCATTGGTGCTGATAAGATGTCGTCAGTGACCGACTACAAGGACCGTGCTACCTGTCCGCTATTTGGTGATGGAGCCGGTGCTGTCTTGTTGGAGGCCACTACGGAAGAGAATATTGGTCTGAGGGACTCGTACTTCCGCTGTGACGGTAAGGGACTTCCTTTCCTGCACGTCAAGGCTGGTGGGTCGGTTTCTCCTCCCAGCGTGTTTACCGTTGACCATCGTCTGCACTACCTCTACCAAGAGGGTCGTACTGTGTTCCGCTATGCTGTGACAAATATGAGTGACGACTGTGCACTCATTGCCGAGCGTAATGGGCTGAACAAGGATAATATCCAGTGGGTGGTTCCGCATCAGGCCAACATGCGTATCATTGAGGCTGTAGCCAAACGTCTGGAGTTGCCAATGGAACAGGTAATGGTCAATATTGAGCATTTTGGTAACACGTCAGCAGCTTCTATCCCCTTGGCTATTTGGGAGAACGAGCATTCGCTGAAGAAGGGCGACAACATCATCCTGACGGCCTTTGGTGCTGGCTTCGTACATGGAGCAAGCTATCTGAAATGGGCGTATAATCCAAAATAATGAATATGCATAAAGCAGGATTCGTCAATATCGTTGGAAATCCCAATGTAGGTAAAAGTACGCTCATGAACCAGTTGGTTGGTGAGCGTATTTCAATTGCGACCTTCAAGGCGCAGACCACCCGTCATCGTATCATGGGTATAGTCAATACCGATGATATGCAGATTGTGTTTTCAGATACTCCAGGTGTCCTGAAACCTAACTACAAGTTGCAGGAGTCTATGCTAGCCTTCTCAGAATCGGCATTGCAGGATGCTGATGTACTGCTTTACGTGACAGATGTCGTAGAGAATCCCGAGAAGAATATGGATTTCTTGGAGAAAGTGCAGAAGATGACTATTCCCGTGCTTCTCCTCATTAACAAAATTGACGAGAGCGACCAGAAGACGCTTGGTAATATCGTCGAAAAGTGGCACGCGTTGCTACCCAATGCTGAAATTTTACCCATTTCGGCTAAAAACAAGTTTGGTGTCGATATGCTTCTGAAACGGATTCAGGAGCTGCTGCCTGAGAGTCCGGCATACTTTGATAAGGATCAACTTACCGACAAACCAGCACGCTTCTTCGTGTCGGAGATTATCCGCGAGAAGATACTGCTATATTATGATAAGGAGATACCTTATTCGGTAGAGGTGCGTGTTGAACGCTTCAAGGAGACGGAGAAGAACATCCATATCAATGCCATTATTTATGTGGAGCGTGATTCTCAAAAGGGCATTATTATTGGCCATCAAGGTATTGCCTTGAAGAAGGTAAGCACTGAGGCTCGTAAGGCTTTGGAGAAGTTCTTCGCCAAACCTATCTTCCTGGAAACCTTTGTCAAAGTAGACAAGGATTGGCGCTCATCGCAGCGCGAACTCGATGCCTTTGGCTATAATCCTGAGTAAAAAAACAAATAAAAAGTTGCAAAAAAGCAGGAAAAGTTGTATCTTTGCAACGTTAATTGTAATTGTGTGACTAATACTGAACGTTCAAAGATATGAAAAAACTATTTATTTTGCTGTGTCTGGCAGCTATGGCATTAACTGCCTTTGCTGAGGATTTAACCCTTGAGGCTCCTGAACTCGAGCCGAAGTTGACTTATGGCAAAACCATGACTTACCGTCCGGAACTGCGTCTCGATGCTCCGTCAATGGATGTGATGGTTAGTGCAAATCACTGGAAGCCCGACTTTGATTTCTTTAAATCTAAGACCAATCCTGGTGTGAAACCCTATAAGTTCATGGATGATATGACCTTCGTCGGTGTTCCCCTGTTTGTGGCAGGTTGGGCTATTAAGGGTGACAAAGCCATGTTCCGCGTCAACAACAAGGACGGCAAGCCTAATACACAGTTGTTGACCGATTTCAAGACGGGTATTGACGACTATACACAGTTTTTTGGTCCTGTCATGACTGTTGGTCTGAAGTTGGGTGGCGTCGAGGGCCGTAGTGATTGGCCTCGTCTGCTGGCCAGTGCAGCTATGTCGTATGGCATCATGGCCGGTTTGGTCAACGGCATCAAATATACCGCTAAGGAGATGCGTCCCGATGGAAGTACGGCCAACTCATGGCCTTCAGGTCATACTGCCACATCGTTCGTAGGTGCTACATTGTTGCATAAGGAGTATGGTCTGACCCGTTCACCTTGGTATTCGGTAGCTGGCTATGGCGTGGCTACTGCTACTGGTGTGATGCGTGTGCTGAATAACCGCCACTGGGTCAGCGATGTCATGTCGGGTGCAGGTATCGGTATCCTGTCCACAGAGTTGGGCTATGCTATAGGCGACCTGTTGTTCAAGGGTAAGGGTTTGCTTCGCAATGATATGCAGATGGATTTTGAGAATCCTTCATTCTTTAGCATCTCAATGGGTGTCGGACTTGGAGGCAAGAATATTGACTTTAGCCTGAATGATTTGCAGAACAAGGAGAAGTACAACACAGACCTATATGATTTGGAGGATGACGGAAACTCCGAGCGCATCGAGTTCCGTGCAGCCACTGTGGTAGACGCTGAGGGAGCCTATTTCTTTAATAAATATGTAGGCGTTGGCGGTCGTTTCCGTGTTAGGGCTATGTCCGCCAAGTCGTTTGGTAAGTATAACGACATTGCCACTGACATTCCCAATGACTATTGGGAGGGTGCCTTTTATAACGTTTACGCACAAGCCAATCAGAAACTTGACATGGCGGCTGCCAATATAGGCGGCGCCCCAATCACCAACATCGGCGGTGTTGTCAAGAGCGACCACTTGGCTGAGTTCACGGCCAGTGCGGGTCTCTATTTCAATATCCCATTGAACCAAAGACTATCTCTTGGCACTAAGTTTCTCATTGGCCGCTCTTTCACTCAGGAATTGGACATCGACGGTTTTGCCGAGGGTAACGTCAAGAATATCAATTATGCTCTATATGTCATGAACGGCAAGGTTTACGAGGATGAGGAAGGAAGATACTTTGTACTCAGCGACCCAGAAGGCACGGGTGAGACCTATTCCACTGAGTGGAACTACCTGACCTTGGGTGCCAAGTCCTCTACGTCATTCGGTACGGGTATCTCGCTGACCTACAAGTATAAGTCGAATTTCTCATGGCGTCTGTTCTGCGACTACGACTATACGAAGAAGAGCTTTGAATTGACCTACGATCCCTACGCTTTCATGAAGAATGCCTTGACAAGTAATGCCTACGATTTACTCTGCAACAGCTTGGTATCTCCCTACCATGCACTGATGGATCCTGTGGTATACAAGAAAGACAAGAAGATGAACTACTTCACCGTTGGCCTTTCTTTCCTAGTGAATCTCTAATCTTTAATCTCTAAATTCTCAACTAAATAAATGAGTAATCTCGTCGCTATTGTGGGGCGCCCTAATGTCGGCAAGTCCACTTTATTTAATAGATTAACCAATTCGCGTCGCGCCATTGTGAGCGATGAAGCCGGTACAACTCGCGACCGCCAGTATGGCAAGTGCGAGTGGAATGGTCGTGAGTTTTCTGTTGTCGATACTGGCGGATGGGTGGTCAACAGCGACGATGTCTTCGAGGAAGAGATTCGCAAGCAGGTCATCGTAGCCACCGAGGAGGCCGACCTTGTGCTGTTCCTGGTCGATATTCAGAATGGTATGACCGACCTCGACATGGATGTCGCCAATATCCTGCGTCGTTCTAAGCTGCCCGTTGTATTGGTGGCCAACAAGGCTGACGATGGCAAGCACCTCTACGACCAGTATGAGTTTTACAAGCTTGGATTGGGCGATATGTTCTGTGTCAGTGCTGCTACGGGTTCTGGAACGGGCGATCTGCTCGACTATGTCGTGTCGAAATTGCCTGTGCCAGACGTTTCTGACATCGAGGACAATACACCGCGCTTTGCTGTTGTTGGTCGTCCCAATGCCGGTAAGTCGAGCATCATCAATGCCTTCATTGGCGAAGACCGTCATATCGTGACTGACATTGCTGGCACCACACGTGACTCTATCTATACCAAATACGACAAGTTCGGCTTCGACTTCTATCTGGTTGATACCGCTGGTATTCGTCGTAAGAATAAGGTAACCGAAGATCTGGAGTTCTATAGCGTGATGCGCTCCATTCGTGCCATCGAGAACAGCGACGTATGTATTTTGATGATTGATGCCACTCGTGGCATCGAGGCCCAGGACATGAACATCTTCCAGCTTATCCAGAAGAACAACAAGTCGCTCGTTGTTGTCGTCAACAAGTGGGACCTCGTCGAGGACAAGTCGCAGATAGCCATCAAGACCTTCGAAACGGCTATCCGCCAGCGTATGGCACCTTTTGTCGACTTCCCCATTATCTTTGCTTCTGCTGTAACGAAGCAACGCATTTTCAAGGTACTCGAAACGGCCAAGGAAGTCTACCTGAACCGTAAGATTAAGATTGGTACGTCGAAGCTCAACGAGATCATGCTACCCATTATTGAACAGACACCTCCACCCTCTATCAAGGGCAAGTACATCAAGATTAAGTATGTTTCGCAGGTTCCAGACACGCAGATTCCCACCTTCGTGTTTTACGCCAATCTGCCACAGTATGTCAAGGAGGCTTATCGTCGTTTCCTCGAGAATAAGATGCGAGAGAATTGGACATTGACAGGTACGCCTATCAATGTATTTATCCGACAGAAATGAGGCATTTTGTATTTCTCATTTGCGTATTATTTTTCTCTTGTGGCGGCTCGTCTCCAGAGGAAGGTGCGTCAAAAGCCGCTAAGGAGTATTACGACTTTCTGGCTGAGGGAGATGCTGTACGATTCCTAGAGAACAAAGCTGGTGTTGATACGTTGTCTGCCGACTATGGTGAGCAGATGTTAGCTGCTGTACGCCAATATCAGGAGGATATACAAAAGAAGCATGGCGGCCTGCGTGAAGTGCGTATTGCTGAGAATCCTGGCCGATGTGACACGCTTCTTAGCTCTCCGTATGTTCATGCCTTCCTCATTCTCTGTTATGCGGATTCTACGCAGGAAGAAGTCGCTGTTCCGATGGTCGAACGTGATGGCCTGTGGCTGATGAGATAGAAAAGAAAAACGGATTGCATTGCTGGGGGCAAACAATCCGTTTTTTATTTTGCTTGATAGTTGTACATTCTTGCCATGTTCAAGCAGAACTCGTAGTAGGCGTCGCTATTGCGCCATTTTTTCATTAACTTTTTCATCATCTTTTTACCTTTCTTGTTTTATTAAGTTATCCTTGTGACACTTCACTCTTGAAGTGGACTGCAAAGGTACTATTTTTTTCAACTAGAAACAAGTACAAGAGCGAATTGTTCGCGCAAACAGTTCTTTTTTTGATGTTAGTCAATGGCGTACTGACAAAAGTGCCATGCTTCTACTTAATTCTAGTATAGATAAAACATTCGTTCCATCATCTGCCACTTTTCATCACTGGTGGCTCCCTCCTTGCATTGTTGGAACATGGCCATATAGTCCTCCCACTCCTGCTGTCGGGGCAAGGTGGCCAGACGCGCCATGGCTGAGCTCCAGTCGAAGTCGAGTGGTGTTTCCACAATCATGACTAGACGGGTGCCAAGAATGAATATCTGCATGTCCAGAATGCCCACTTCTCGAATGCCGTCGCGAATCTCCTGCCACGACTCTTCCTTACTATGCCTGCGGCGATATTCAGCAATCAGTTGCGGATCGTCCTTCAGGTCCATTGTTTGTACATAGCGCTTTACCGCCTGTCCGTATTCTTTGACACTATAACCTTCCATCATACTTTATCTTTTAGCTCAGAGTAAGTTAAGAGGAGGCAAAGTTACAAAAAAATGAGCGAAATGCAAAAGGAAAGTTCACTTTTCTTTTCATTTCCGAGTGCAAGGTAAGTTCGGCGAAGTCAAAGTTACAAAAAAATGAGAAAAAGAGAAAATGAGCGAAAGAAAAATTTGGTTTTTTGCATGATTTGCACTAATTTTGCAGGCAATTATGATTAAGTTACTGCATAATGCGCTGACCACATTTGGTCGATTCCTCATATTAATGGGGCGTACGTTCAGTATGCCCGAGCGCTTTCGCATGTTCTGGAAACAGTATGTGAAGGAGATGGCACAGCTGGGTGTCAACTCCATAGGTATCGTGCTGTTGATATCGTTCTTCATAGGTGCAGTTATCTGTATTCAGATGAAGCTGAACATCCAGAGCCCTTGGATGCCTCGATGGGTGAGTGGCTATACGACGCGTGAAATCATGCTGTTGGAGTTCTCTAGCAGTATTATGTGTTTGATATTGGCAGGTAAGGTCGGTTCGAACATCGCGTCAGAGATTGGTACGATGCGTGTGACACAGCAGATTGATGCCTTGGAGATTATGGGCGTGAACTCTGCTTGTTATCTAATTTTGCCTAAAATCCTAGGTATGCTGACCATCATGCCATTGCTGGTCATCTTCTCGTCGGCGATGGGTATCTTAGGGGCCTATGGTACGGCATATATCGGACATATTATCGTGCCAGACGATCTGACGTTAGGTCTTCAGCATGCTTTCCAACCCTGGTTCGTGTGGATGAGTATCATCAAGAGCCTCTTCTTTGCTTTTATTATCAGTGCGGTGCCCTCGTATTTCGGTTATACCGTCGAGGGCGGTAGTGTCAATGTGGGTAAGGCCTCAACGGATGCTGTGGTGTCTTCGAGTGTGCTCATTCTTTGTTCTGATGTATTCTTAACACAGTTGCTGTCATGATAGAAGTCAAGAATTTATATAAGAGCTTTGAAGACAAGGATGTGCTGAAGGATATCTGCACTGTCTTTGAAGATGGCAAGACCAATCTGATTATCGGACAGAGCGGAAGCGGAAAGACTGTGCTGATGAAGAATTTGGTGGGTCTGCTGGAGCCTACCAGTGGTCAGATACTGTATGATGGTCGTGACTTTGTGGGCATGTCGAAACAAGAGAAAGTGTACATGCGTCGCGAGATGGGCATGATATTCCAGTCGGCAGCACTTTTTGATTCGTTGACAGTTCTGGAGAATGTGATGTTTCCCCTTGACATGTTTTCGACGATGAATCTGCGTGAGCGTGAACGTCGTGCAATGGACTGTCTGGATCGCGTCAATTTGCTAGGTGCCGAACAGAAGTTCCCTGGTGAGATCAGTGGTGGTATGCAGAAGCGTGTAGCCATTGCCCGTGCCATTGCTCTGAATCCGAAATACCTGTTTTGTGACGAGCCCAATAGTGGTCTCGACCCCAAGACATCATTAGTGATTGACGACCTGTTGCATTCTATCACACAGGAGTTTAACATGACGACCATCATCAATACCCACGATATGAACTCAGTGATGGGAATTGGTGAGAATATCATCTTCATCTATGAAGGTCATAAGGAATGGCAAGGCGTGTCGGCTGAAATTATGGGCTCCACGAATAAACGGCTGACGGACTTTATCTTTGCCAGCGATTTGCTGAAAGAGATGAGGAGTGCGCTACGCGCTAGTGAAAAGTGAATAATGAAAAGTGAATGGTGAGATGGAGAATCAAAACGAGATACAACAGCAAGAACAGGAACGTCTGGTACTTCGAACAGAGCATTTGGTGAAGATCTATGGCAAGCGTACCGTGGTAAATGATGTGTCGTTCGACGTGAAGCAAGGCGAGATAGTCGGATTGCTTGGCCCTAATGGTGCCGGTAAGACGACATCGTTTTATATGACAACTGGCCTGATAGTACCGAATGGTGGTCATATTTACCTAGGCGACGAGGATGTTACCACATACCCGGTTTACAGGCGTGCTCGTGCTGGCATTGGCTATTTGGCTCAGGAAGCTTCAGTGTTCCGTAAGATGACGGTCGAGGATAATATTCTCTCGGTACTGGAGATGACGGGCAAGCCTCGTGACTATCAGTTGGAGAAGTTGGAAAGCTTGATTAAGGAGTTCCGTCTGGAAAAGGTGCGCAAGAACCTGGGTGACCGTCTGTCGGGCGGTGAACGTCGTCGTACGGAGATAGCCCGCTGTCTGGCCATCGAACCTAAATTCATCATGCTTGACGAACCTTTTGCTGGCGTCGACCCTATTGCTGTAGAGGATATCCAGTTTATTGTCTGGAAACTGAAAGACAAGAACATCGGCATCCTCATTACAGACCATAATGTGGAAGATACGCTGTGTATTACCAACCGTGCCTATTTGTTGTTTGAAGGCCGTATTCTCTTCCAGGGTTCGCCAGAGGAACTAGCTGCCAATCCAGTGGTTCGAAAAAACTATCTGACGGAGTCGTTTGTCCTGCGTCAGAAAGACTTCTCCGCATTAGAAGAACAACGTAAGGCAGAGGAGGAACTTTGACTTTTGTAGTTTGAACTTTGAACTTTATGATACGTAAAACGTTAAATATCATTAAAGAGTAACCATAATCTTCAATCTTCAAACTTCAAAGTTCAAAATATTATGTACCTTTGCACGCTCAAAAGTGGACTTTGCTTAATAAATAGAATAAGGAATAATATAATTAAGGTATAAAAGAGATGAATATTTCATTTGAAGCTCCTGACAAAGTCAATGGCTTGATGACCATTACATTGGAGAAAGAAGATTATCAAGGAGAAGTCGAGAAGACTCTGAAAGACTATCGTAAGCGTGCTAACATCCCTGGCTTCCGTCCTGGTCAGGCTCCCATGGGCATGATTAAGCGCCAGTTTGGTGCCAGCGTTAAGGTTGACGCAATAAACAAGATGTTGGGCGAGAAGTTGTATGAATACATTCGCGAAAACAAGATTCAGATGTTGGGTGAGCCTCTGCCCAGTGAGCAGCAGGAACAGCTTGACTTCGAGAGCGATGCTCCTCTGACTTTCAAGTTCGATATCGCTGTGGCTCCTGAGTTCAAGGCTGAGCTGACAGGTAAGGATAAGGTTGACTATTATAACATTACAGTTGATGACAAACTCATTGACCAGCAGGTAGAGATGTACCAGAGCCGTGCAGGCCAGTACGAGAAGGCTGAGCAGTACGATGCCGAACAGCGTGACATGCTGAAAGGCGACCTGCGTGAGGTTGGCAAGGAAGGTGGCATTGAGCTGTCTGAAATTTCCCTGATGCCTCAATATATCAAGGTCGACGACCAGAAGAAGCTCTTCGACGGCTGCAAGCTTGGTGATGTCATCACTTGGAATCCCCGCAAGGCTTATCCCGACAATGATGCCGAGGTGAGTGCTATGCTGAAGATTCAGAAGGAAGAGGTGAAGGACCACGAGGGTGACTTTACTTTCCAGGTGACAGAGATTAGCCGTTATGTGAAGGCTCCTGTTGATCAGAAACTGTTCGATCAGGTGTACGGTGAGGGTAATGTGAAAGACGAGAAGGAATTCCGTCAGAAGATTGCTGACCAGATTAGCCAGCAGTTCAAGTCAGATAGTGACTATAAATTCCTGTTGGACGTTCGTGCCCACATGGAGAAGAAGGTTGGCAAGCTCGAGTTCCCCGAGGCTATCCTGAAGCGTGTCATGCTGAACAACAACAAGGATAAGGGCGCCGATTTCGTTGAGAAGAACTTCGAGGCTAGCATCAAGGAACTGGGTTGGCATCTCATCAAGGAGCAGCTTGTCGCTGCTCAGGACATCAAGATTGAGGACGATGACTTGAAGAACGTAGCCAAGGAGGCTGCTCGTGCCCAGTTTGCCCAGTATGGTATGTCGAATATCCCCGACGAGTATCTGGAGAACTACGCTCAGGAAATGCTGAAGAAGCGTGAGAATGTTGATGGATTGGTTGATCGTGCTGTTGATGTGAAGCTGACTGCAGCCCTGAAGAATGTGGTGAAGTTGAACGAGAAGGATATCACACTTGAAGACTTTCAGAAATTGCTTCAAGAGAAGTAATTAAAGATATTTAACCAAAAAAAAGGTCGGGATGTTTTGCATTCCGACTTTTTTCTTGTAATTTTGTATCTCACTTTGATAATATGAATATGAATAACGACTTTAGAAAATATGCTACCAAGCATCTTGGTATTAACGGTCTGGTACTTGATGAAGTGATGAGTGCGCAGGCTCAGTATTTGAATCCCTACATCCTAGAGGAACGTCAGTTGAACGTTACTCAGATGGATGTATTTTCACGATTGATGATGGATCGCATCATCTTTCTTGGTACACAGATTGATGACTATACTGCCAATACTTTGCAAGCACAGCTGCTGTATCTTGACTCTGTCGACTCGGGTAAGGACATCAGTATCTATTTGAATTCTCCTGGTGGTAGCGTCACTGCCGGACTGGGTATCTATGATACGATGCAATTTATATCTAGCGATGTTGCCACAATCTGTACGGGTATGGCAGCCTCGATGGCAGCAGTCCTGTTGGTGGCTGGTACAGAGGGTAAGCGTTCGGCTCTGCCCCATAGTCGTGTGATGATTCACCAGCCCTTAGGTGGAGTACAGGGCCAGGCTTCCGATATCGAGATTGAAGCCAAGGAGATTATGAAGTTCAAGAAGGAACTGTATACAATCATCTCTGAACATTCGCATACGCCATATGACAAGGTGTGGAACGATTCTGATCGCAACTACTGGATGACAGCAGAAGAGGCTAAAGAGTATGGCATGATAGACCAGGTTCTGAAGAAGAAGTAAACAAGAGGAATGACAAGAAAAACATGTAATTTCTGTGGACGTTCGGAGCGTGATGTCAGGCTCCTGATAACGGGTGTGAACGGCTGTATCTGTGAAGATTGTGCCGTACAAGCCTATCAAGTGGCTACTGCCAATGGCTATGGCCCTGATGCGAAACGTGCCGAACCCAAATATAGTAAAAAGGCATTACCCAAGCCCAAGGAGATTAAAGACTATCTGGATCAGTATGTCATTGGACAGGATGAGGCTAAACGATTCTTGTCAGTAGCTGTATATAATCACTTCAAGCGCCTGCAGCAGCCCTCTAGTGATGATGGTGTTGAGATAGAGAAGTCCAATATCATTATGGTAGGCTCAACAGGTACGGGTAAGACCCTGCTGGCACGTACGATCGCCAAACTGCTTGATGTTCCTTTTACTATTGTTGATGCAACGGTGTTTACAGAGGCAGGTTACGTGGGCGAAGATGTCGAGAGTATTCTGACTCGTCTGTTGCAGGTGGCTGATTATAATGTGGAAGCCGCACAGCGTGGTATTGTGTTTATTGATGAGGTTGATAAGATAGCACGTAAGACGGATAATCCTTCCATTACGCGTGATGTCAGTGGAGAAGGTGTGCAACAAGGCCTGCTGAAGTTGCTGGAGGGTACGAACGTCAATGTTCCTCCCAAGGGTGGCCGTAAGCATCCTGATCAGGAGTATATTGCCGTTGACACCCGTAACATCCTGTTCATCTGTGGTGGTGCCTTCGATGGTATTGAACGTAAGATAGCACAACGTCTGAATACGCATACCGTAGGCTATAATTCAGTACAAAATGTTCGTAAGATAGACAAGAACGAACTGATGCAGTACGTCCTGCCTCAGGACTTGAAGTCGTTTGGACTCATCCCGGAACTCATAGGTCGTCTGCCTGTACTTACCTATCTGAACCCCTTGGATCGGAAGGCGCTGACAAGAATTCTGACGGAGCCCAAGAACTCCATCATCAAGCAGTATGAGAAGCTGTTCCAGATGGATGGTATTACCTTGACGTTCAGCGATGAAGCTTTAAAGGTAATCGTTGACAAGGCTGTTGACTACAAACTGGGAGCCCGTGGCTTGCGCTCTATCGTGGAGAATATCATGATGGATGCCATGTTCGAGGTACCCTCTAAACGTATAAAATCCTTTGAGGTGACAGCAGAGTACGCTCAAAAGCAACTCGAGAAGTCACACATCGCTGCGTAATAAAATAAGAGTCTATGGCAAAAAAACATGAGAATCTGACAGAAGCCTTGAAGAAATACTTTGGCTTCGATAAGTTTAAAGGTGATCAGGAAGCTATTGTGCAGAATCTGCTAGATGGCAATGATACCTTTGTACTGATGCCAACAGGTGGCGGCAAGTCGTTGTGCTACCAGTTGCCTTCATTGCTGATGGAAGGTACGGCCATCGTTATCTCTCCGTTGATAGCGCTGATGAAGAATCAGGTGGACGTTATCAGTTCGATGAGTGACGAAGGTACGGCCCATTATCTGAACTCGTCGCTCAACAAGTCGGCTATCGATCAGGTGAAAGCCGATATCCTGGCAGGTAAGACAAAGTTGCTGTATGTGGCTCCGGAATCGCTTACCAAGGAAGAGAACGTAGAGTTCCTCAAACAAGCCAAGATATCATTCTATGCCATAGATGAAGCTCACTGTATCTCAGAGTGGGGCCATGACTTCCGTCCGGAATATCGTCGTATCCGTCCCATCATTAATGAGATAGGTGTAGCGCCGATTATTGCTTTGACAGCGACGGCAACGGATAAGGTTCGTACGGATATCAAGAAGAATCTGGGCATTATGGATGCTAAGGAGTTTAAGAGCTCCTTCAATAGGCCAAACCTTTACTATGAAGTACGTCCGAAGACGATAGATGTTGATAAGGATATCATCAAGTTTATCAAGCAGCATCCAGGCAAGAGTGGCATCATTTACTGTCTTTCACGAAAGAAGGTGGAAGAACTGGCAGAGATCCTGAAAGCCAACGATATCAAGGCAGCTGCCTATCATGCAGGATTGGAATCGGGGCTCAGGTCGCAGACACAGGATGACTTCCTGATGGAGCGTATCGATGTCATAGTGGCTACCATCGCCTTTGGTATGGGTATCGATAAGCCTGATGTACGTTTTGTGATTCACTACGATATTCCAAAGTCGTTGGAGGGCTACTATCAGGAAACGGGACGTGCCGGTCGTGACGGTGGCGAGGGCATGTGTATCACGTTCTATGCCCATAAGGACTTGCAGAAGCTCGACAAGTTTATGGAAGGTAAGCCTGTGGCAGAGCAGGATATTGGCCGCCAGTTGCTGGCTGAGACGGCCGCATATGCAGAGACCAGTGTCTGTCGTCGTAAGATGCTGATGCATTATTTTGGTGAGGACTATACTCAGGAGAACTGTCATAATTGTGACAATTGCCTGCATCCGAAAGTCAAGATTGAAGCCCAGGAACAGTTGATTCTTGTGTTGAAGACTGTGCAGGCTTTAAAGGAGAATTTCCGTGCCGAGCATATCATCGATTTCCTGTCGGGTCATGAAACTGAGGAGATCATTGCCCATAAGCATCAGAATCATGAGTTATTCGGTGCTGGTGAGGATATGGAAGGGAAACATTGGAATCCGGTTATCCGTCAAGCACTGATTGCTGGCTATCTTAAGAAAGATGTGGAGAACTACGGACTGCTGAAGTTGACGTCGGCAGGTAAGAAGTATATCAAGAAACCAGAGTCCTTTATGATTGTAGAGGATAATGAGTTTAGTGAGGATTATGAATTGGTGTCTTCTGATTCTGAAGGTGGTACAAGTGCCCTTGATCCTACGTTGAGTGCTATGTTGCGTGATTTGCGAAAGAAGGTGTCCAGACGCTTGGAACGTCCGCCATATGTCATCTTCCAGGATGTCAGCATTGAGCAGATGGCTACCGACTATCCTGTCACACTTGAAGAACTGAAGAATATCCAGGGCGTAGGTGAGGGTAAGGTAAAACAACCCTATGCCAAGGAATTTGTCGACCTGATTAAGAGCTATTGTGACGAGAACGAGATAGAGCGTCATTCTGATTTACGTGTCCGTACGGTGGCTAAGAAGTCGTTACTGAAGGTGAAGATTATCCAGTCCATTGACCGTCAGATAGCCCTTGATGATATTGCGACGGCACAAGGACTGGAGTTTGAGGAACTTTTGGACGAAGTGGAGGCTATTGTATATAGTGGCACCAAGTTGAATATTGACTACTTCTTGGAAGAGGTCATGGATGAGGATCATATTGACGACATCTATGATTATTTCTCGGAAAGTGAGTCAGACTCTTTGGAGGATGCTATTAACGAACTGGGCCAGGAGTGTTCTGAGGATGAAATCCGACTGGTTCGCATCAAGTTCATATCTGATATGGCCAACTGATGCGGCTTTCTGCCTATATTGATAATTGAGAGTTGATAATTGATAGTTATTAAGGTGAAAAAGATTGTTTTGATGATGTTGGCAGTGGCATGGGCATGTCAGCCTGCTGACGCACAGTTCTTGAAGAAACTGTTTAAGAAAAAGGCCAAGACAGAAAAGAAGGCCGCTGTAACGAAAACGGACGGCATCGATGATGATGCCCAAACGGCTATGGTTGACATTGCTACATTGGCAGATAACACCAATAATCGGAATGCTTTCATGGGCATACCTCTTGGTATCAAAGGTGACCGCTTTGAAAAGCAGTTATTGGAGAAGGGTTTTACAGTACGTAAGGCTGAAGGAAAGCAAACGGCGAAATCGTATATCTACGATGGAGAGGTGTATGGTGCACGAGCCACTGTGTCCTTGGCGGTTTCCGATCAGACTGACCGCGTGTATGCTGTCGATGTGACTGATGAGACCATCTATAATTCTGAAAAGGATGTCAAGACACGTTTCCAGATTGTGAAAGGGGAACTGCAGAAGGTTTATGGTAGCGGCTATGTGGATAATCAAGGCGAGGCGTATACCATCCAGACACGGTTGGGTACCGTTAACCTGCATTATGAGCGTGGCTCTCTGACAAATAGCTATTCGTTGGGCTTTGCTCTTGACGATGCCAAGGCTTATCAGATGGCATATTCTGAAATGGAGGACAAGGAGTACGAGGCGGCTCCCCGTAAGATTGAGACAGGACTCGCAGCCGCCTGTAACCATACCGATATTGTTGGGTTAGCCGTGTGCCTGTATCAGAATCGTACTGTTAAAGGATCTCAGACCGTGTTGCGTAGCTATGACTATACCTTGGGTAAGGCTACGCCAAAAGTTGTTTTGGGCACCTTTAAGATGGCTGATTATCAGACTTTCGTCTCGTTGGCCCGCCGTAAGCAGGCTATTACGTCTATCTCCATTACAGCAACTGATGATATGGAGGCGGTTTGTAAAGATTTAAAGACTTATGGCTTCACTTCCGACGATCAGAAAACATGGCGTCAGGGCAAGATGACGGCTGTCGTGACAACCGACAAACAGGGTGGGGTAGTGCTGACACTACGTTAAATCCTATTAATAATAGGTGAAAATGCTTGTTGTCTCAGAAAAAATGAGTAATTTTGCACGCAATAAAATTTAAAGAAGTATTTTTATGTCATCATTTATTGCAGACAAGATTGTGATGGACGGCCTGACCTTCGATGACGTCCTGTTGATTCCCGCTTATTCTGAAGTGCTGCCCAAGACGGTAGAGTTGAAAACCCGTTTCTCTCGTCATATCGAGCTGAACGTGCCTTTTGTAACAGCCGCTATGGATACTGTTACGGAAAGCCAGATGGCTATTGCCATTGCTCGTGAAGGTGGTATTGGTGTGATTCATAAGAATATGTCAATAGAGAATCAGGCCCGTGAGGTCGCCATCGTGAAGCGTGCTGAGAATGGTATGATCTACGATCCTATCACCATCCCATTGGGTAGCACCGTCGCTCAGGCGCTCGATATCATGGCAGAGTATCATATCGGTGGTATCCCCGTGGTTGATGCAGAGAAGCATCTGGTGGGTATTGTTACCAACCGTGATCTGCGCTTTGAGCGTCGCTTGGACCGTCCTGTAGAGGAAATCATGTCGAAGGAAAACCTCGTGACCACTCACCAGCAGACTGATTTGACAGCTGCTGCCCAGATACTTCAAGAGAATAAGATTGAAAAACTTCCCGTTGTGGATAAGGACAACCATCTGATTGGTTTGATTACCTATAAGGATATCACCAAGGCTAAGGATAAGCCGATGGCTTGTAAGGATGACAAGGGCCGTCTGCGTGTCGCTGCAGGTGTCGGTGTAACCTTCGATACTTTGGAGCGTATGCAGGCTCTGGTGAATGCTGGTGCCGATGCTATTGTCATTGATACGGCTCATGGCCATTCCAAGGGTGTTGTCGACAAGCTCCGTGAGGCAAAGATGTCATTCCCCAATATCGATATTGTGGTGGGTAATATTGCTACGGGGGCTGCTGCCAGAATGTTGATGGAGAATGGTGCTGATGCTGTTAAGGTGGGTATCGGTCCTGGTTCTATCTGCACCACGCGTGTTGTAGCAGGTGTTGGCGTTCCTCAGCTGAGTGCTGTCTATGATGTCTATAGCGCACTGAAGGATACTGACGTGCCTTTGATTGCCGATGGTGGCTTGCGCTATTCCGGTGACATCGTCAAGGCTTTGGCTGCAGGTGGCTCTTGCGTGATGATCGGCTCACTGGTAGCAGGTACAGAGGAAAGTCCTGGCGATACCATTATCTATAACGGACGTAAGTTCAAGTCATATCGTGGCATGGGTTCCTTAGAGGCTATGGAACATGGTTCAAAGGACCGTTATTTCCAGGCCGATACCAAAGATGTCAAGAAACTCGTGCCAGAGGGCATCGCCGGTCGTGTGCCTTATAAAGGCACCGTACAGGAGGTCATCTATCAGATGGTAGGTGGATTACGTTCTGGTATGGGCTACTGTGGCGCTCCAACTATTGAGAAGCTCCACGATGCCAAGTTCACTCGCATAACCAATGCTGGTGTCAACGAGAGCCATCCTCACGATATTACGATTACTTCTGAAGCACCAAACTATAGTCGCCCCAATGACTAAGAGGTAGAAAAGTAAAAAGGTAAAAAAGTAAAAAATGTTTTTAAACAGATTGATTAAAAAAGGTGTAAAAGGCAAGGTGAGAAGGTTTTTACCTTTTTACCTTTTTACCTTTTTACCTTTGTCAGCAGTTGCTCAATCCGACCCCATCATCATGACGGTGGCTGGCGTTGATGTGCCTCGTTCTGAATTTGAATATAGCTATAACAAGAACAATACCGATGGCGTCATTGACAAGAAAACGGTTGAGGAGTACGTAGAGCTTTTTGTTAATTATAAGTTGAAGGTCCAGGCCGCCTTGGATGCTAAGTACGATACACTGTCATCTTTCAAGACAGAGTTTGCTCAGTATCGTGATCAGCAGGTATTGCCGACCTTTGTTACTGATGCCGACATGTTGGCTGAGGCTCATAAAGTGTATGATCAGACCCTGGAGAATATCGGTCCTGACGGCTTGGTCAGTGCAGCGCATATTCTCATACTGACTCCACAGAAAGCAACGGAAGAGCAACAGCAAGAGGCCAAGCGCCGTATTGATTCGGTATATACTGCTCTACAAGCTGGAGCAGACTTCGAAGCCTTGGCGAAGCAGGTGTCTCAGGACCCTGGCTCTGCCCGACGTGGTGGTATGTTAGGCTGGTTCAGCCGTCATCAGATGGTGAAGGAGTTTGAGGATGCTGCTTTTGCCTTACAGCCAGGTCAGATGAGCAAGCCCTTTCAGTCTCCTTATGGTTGGCATATCATCTTGATGAAGGAACGTAAGCAATTGGAACCGTTCGATTTTCATCGCGAAAGCATCTTTAAGTTCTTGGAACAGCGTGGCGCTCGCAATGCTATTACGGAACGTAAGTTAGAGGCTATGGTAAAGGCTTCCGACAATGTAGTAACACGTGACATGCTGATAGAGAACCGTACCGATTCGTTATGTCAAGCTGATCTTGAGATGCGCTATCTCATCAAAGAATATCATGATGGTTTACTGCTTTATGAAATCAGTAATCGTACCATTTGGGAGAAAGCTGCCAAGGATGACGAGTCGTTGGCCATGTACTTTAAGAAGAATAAGAAGAAGTATACGTGGGATGCCCCTCGTTTTAAGGGTATGGCCTATCATGTCAAGCAGCAAAGTGACGTAAAGGCTGTGGCCAATTGTGTGAAGAAGCTGAAGTTTGACGAGTGGAACGAGGCACTGCGTAGCACCTTTAATGGCGACTCCATTATTCGCATCCGTGTAGAAAAAGGCTTGTTTAAGAAGGGTGATAATGCTCTGATTGACCGTGAATGCTTTAAAGTTGCCGATGCCAAGGTTGACAGCGTGAAGGGTTATCCCATTGATGCTGTTTATGGTAAGATGTTAAAGAAACCGGAGGATTATACTGATGTGCGTGGTCTCGTGACAGCTGATTTGCAAGATGAAATGGAGCGTTTCTGGGTGGCCGACCTCCGCAAAAAGTATCCCGTCACAATCAATGAGAATGTTTTAAAGACAGTCAACAAGCATGAATAGATATCTCATGACTCTTGCGGCATTACTGTCCGCTGTTTTAGGTTATGCTGCGACTTTGCAACCCTCCGACTCCATTGCCTCCGATTCCCTCGGGACGATTGTCGATGAGGTGATTTGGGTGGTAGGCGATGAGGCTATACTGAAGTCTGATGTAGAGGCCATGCGCATACAGGGACAGCAAGATGGTATGCATTGGAATGGCGATCCCGATTGTGCTATACCTGAACAGATTGCAGTGCAAAAGTTGTTCCTCAATCAGGCTATTATCGATAGTATTGAAGTGACAGAAGCTGACATCTCACAGGGCGTTGAGCAATATCTGGAGAACATGATTTCTGTGATAGGTTCCCGCGAGAAGCTGGAAGAGTATCATAAAAAGAATATCAGTCAGATACGAGCTGATCTGCGTGAGTCCTATCGTGAGCGCCAGATGGTGCAAGGTATGCAGCAGAAGCTGGTCAAGGACCTGACGGTTACACCTGCAGAGGTGCGTCGTTACTTCAAAGATCTGTCACAGGATAGCATTCCTTTTGTCCCGACTGAGGTGGATGTGCAGATTATCACGCAACAGCCACGTATTGAACAGGAAGAGATTAATCGAATCAAAGAGGAATTACGTGACTATACCAACCGTATCAACAAAGGTGATGCCACTTTCCAGACGCTGGCAAGACTTTATTCGGAAGATCCTGGTACTGCGCGTCGTGGTGGTGAACTGGACTATACTGGTCGTGGCACGCTCGATCCTGCTTTCGCCAATGTGGCTTTTGGCTTGACGGACCCTAAAAAGGTATCAAAGATTGTCGAGTCTGAATTCGGTTTCCATATCATCCAGCTGATAGATAAACGTGGTGATAAGATTAAAGTACGCCATATCCTGCGTAAGCCGGTCGTCAGCGATGATGCCATCGAAAAGTCGTTGTCGCGTCTTGATACGGTAGCTACTGCCCTTCGTCAAGGTCAGATACCGGAGATGCTGAAGGCTTTTGTTCCTGCAGAGAAACGTGCAGAGAAGTTTACTTTCGAGGATGCCGTTTCTGTCTTTTCTGACGATAAGGATACGCGTAACAATAACGGCCTGATGTTCAATACGACTCAGGAAGGACAGCGTACGTCACGCTTTAAGTTGGCTGACCTGCCCCCAGAGGTGGCAAAGATGGTTGATACCATGCAGGCAGGAGAGGTTTCCCAACCTTTCCAGATGATTAATGAGCGTGGTAAAACGGTATGTGCCATCGTGAAGTTGAAGAACCGTACCGAGGGTCATAAGGCTACCATCACGGAAGATTTCCAGGTGATGAAGAATGTCGTATTGGCTAAACGTCGTGAGCAGGTTCTCCACGATTGGGTTGTCAATCGCATCAAGTCTACCTATGTCCGTATTAACGATCGTTATCGTAACTGCAATTTCGAATACGAGGGTTGGGTGAGATAGCGGCCTGCGGCCTAAATGATAAATGACAAATGTTAAATGGACGGGAAGCGTAGAAATATGATGCCGTTTCGTGGCAGCAGTCTTATCAAGACGGCTGCCCTTCTATCATTTATTATTTGTTATTTATCATTCAGCTTTAATGTTGCAGCGCAAAAGCGACGCAACGTTAAAGCGCAAGACAATCGTGTCTATCTGGTTCATTCTGATAATCTTCATTACGACCAGTTTCGTAATAATGATGCGACGATTCTGCATGGAAACGTTCATTTCCGTCATGTAGGCGCTAACCTCTATTGCGATAGTGCACATTTTTATGAACAGTCCAATAGCTTCGAAGCTTTTGGGCATGTCAGAATGACGCAGGGCGACACGCTACGTCTGACCAGCGACTATGCCTATTATGACGGCAATGCCCAGTTGGCGCAGGCTCGTTATAATGTGATCCTGAAACATCGTAAGTCGACGCTGTATTGTGACTCCCTCGACTACGACCGCATGTATAACTTCGGTAACTTCTTCGAGGGTGGTAAACTGGTTGATGGCACTGCTGTGCTGACCTCTGACTGGGGTGAATACCATACGGATTCGAAGATGGCCATGTTTTACTATGATGTCCGTTTGCGTGACAAGAAGATGTATCTGACGACCGATTCACTCTACTATGACACTCGCACGTCAGTGGCTCATATCGTCGGTCCTTCGCATATCACCTCGGGTGGAAGCACTATTTACAGTGAGGATGGCTACTACAATACCAAGACGGAACAGTCGGAGCTCTTTGGCCGTTCAGTCTTGAAGGATGGTGGTAAGACACTGATTGGTGATAGTGTCTATCACAATGCCAAGACGGGTCTTAACCACGCTTATAATAATGTGATCTATACTGACTCAGTCAACAAAAATATGTTGACAGGCGACTATGCAGAATACAACGACTCGACAGGGTATGCCATGGCAACCAACCGTGCTGTCGCTTACGATTTCTCGCAGAAGGATACTTTGTATATGCATGCCGACACCTTCAAGATTTTCACATTTAATATCCGTACAGATTCAGTCTATCGTAAGGTACACGCATATAATAAGGTACGAGCCTATCGCCGTGATGTGCAGGCTGTGTGCGACTCCTTGGTCTACTCGTCACTGGACTCCTGTATGTATATGTACCGCGACCCCATCGTGTGGAATATAGGACAGCAACTCACTGGCGAGGAGATTCGTGTCTATATGAAGGATTCTACCATTGATCATGCCCATGTCATCAATCAGGCCTTCTCGGCAGAGATGCTTTATGATTCAGTTCATTTCAATCAGATTTCATCAAAAGATATGAAAGCATTCTTCCTCAAGGGAGAGATGCATGAAGCACAGGCCATAGATAATGTACTGATTATCTATTATCCTATGGATGAGGCTGATTCTTCACTGATTTTGCTTAACTATCAGGAGACTTCCTTGGCGAAGTTGTTCTTTGAGAACCGTAAGATGAAGCGTGCCTGGACTAATAAGTCCTCAGGCACAATGTATCCGATGACTCAAATACCACCTGACAAGTATTTCCTGCCAGGCTACAACTGGTTCGATTATGTCCGCCCGCTAGATAAAGATGACATCTTTAATTGGCGGCCAAAGAAAGCTGGCACTGAACTGAAGGAGCAAAAGCGACGTATACCACCTACAAAAAAGAAAGATGACTGATGTTATTGCCCTTCTGCCTGATAGTGTGGCCAACCAGATTGCTGCTGGCGAGGTCATTCAGCGACCAGCTTCTGTCATCAAGGAGTTGGTTGAGAATGCTGTTGATGCTGGTGCAAAGATTATCAATGTGTTGGTCGTCGATGCCGGCCGTACTTCTATTCAGGTAATAGATGATGGTTGTGGCATGTCCATGACGGATGCCCGACTGGCTTTCGAACGTCATGCCACCAGTAAGATTCGTCAGGCTGACGACCTCTTCTCCTTGCACACGATGGGCTTTCGAGGCGAAGCCTTGCCGTCTATTGCTGCGGTGTCGCAGGTCGAGTTGCGTACTCGTCGTCAGGAAGATGAGGTGGGCACTTGCCTGACGCTGTCGGGCTCCCATGTAGTAGGGCAGGAGCCTTGCTCGTGCTCTGTAGGCTGTAGCTTTGCGGTCAGCAATCTCTTTTTCAATGTGCCTGCCCGTCGCAAGTTCCTGAAGTCGAATGCCACTGAGCTTAATAATATCATCACGGCTTTCGAGCGTATCGTGCTGGTCTATCCGGAAATCAGCTTTACGCTTCATAGTAATGGTCAGGAACTGATGAATCTGCGTAGTGGCTCGTTACGCCAGCGCATCATCGATGTCTATGGTCGTCGTTATGGTCAGGACTTGCTGCCTGTCGGCGTCGAAACATCGCTCTGTCGCATCACTGGTTTTGTGGCAAAACCGGAGGCTGCACGGAAAAAGGGCGTACATGAGTGTTTCTTTGTCAACGGACGCTACATGAAACACCCGTATTTCCATAAGGCAGTGGCCCAAGCCTACGATCGGTTGATCCCTGCGGGCGCGCATGTACCTTATTTTATTTATTTTGAGGTCAGCCCAGCCGATATCGATGTCAACATCCACCCAACGAAGACGGAAATCAAGTTCGAGAATGAGCAGCCTATCTGGCAGATACTGACTGCTGCCGTGCATGATGCCATTGGCCAGTTCTGCGAAATTCCCCAGATAGACTTCGATACCGAGGGTAAGCCGGAGATACCAGTGTATGACCCAACCCTCTCTACTGACTCTAGATTATCTAGTGATTCTAGATTTTCTAAATGGTCTAGCCCCTCCAGTGCCCCTGCTTACAATCCTTTCAAGCAGAAGCCTGCTGCCGACTGGCAACGTCTTTACGAAGGCCTGCCGTCTTCAGAGGCGCAGCAGGTTCAGCCTGCTCCTTCCCTCTTCGAAGAGTCGGCTGATAGCCCACAGCCAATAGCTAACAGCCAAGACCTCTCACCCCTCCACTACCAATACAAGGGACGTTATGTGATGACGGCTGTCAAGTCGGGCTTGATGATCATCGACCAGCATCGGGCCGATGTGCGTATCCGCTACGAACGCTATATGCACCAGCTTGCTGACGCACCATCGCAGTCGCAACGCCTGCTTTTCCCGGAGTCCGTTGACCTGACGCCTGCTGAGGCTGCACTGATGCCGGAACTATTGCCGTCATTGGCTGCCGTTGGTTTCGACCTCACCCCGTTAGGTCCTATCAGCTATGCGATAGCGGGTGTCCCTGCCGACATCGAAGGCATAGATCCTGTCACCCTCCTTCACGACATCCTCGCCGATGTCTCAACGCTCAATGCTCAGCTCTCCATTCTCAATTCACGACTCGCCCTGACGATGGCCCGTAAGGCTGCCATCCCTTATGGCGAAGTGCTTTCAAACGATGACATGGACACATTGGTCAACCGCCTGTTTGCCTGTAGTGATGTCAACCATACGCCTGATGGGAAAGCCATCCTGTCTATTCTGCCGCAGCAGGATATTGAACGGTTGATGGCATAAAGATATGTGCTTCTTGATGCACCCCGCAATAATTATTTTTCTTTTTTTTAAAAAAAAATACGAATTTTCTTGCTCAGTTTGGGAAATTTTCCTATCTTTGCACCGATTTATAGGCTTTAAGCCATAACTATGTCGTGTGAGCAAACCAATAAGAAGAAGAATAATATATAAGTTTTTACAATATTAATTTAAAATTAAGTTCAATGAAAAAGAAAATCATTTATGGTTTACTCCTTGCGGTTGCAATGGTGACTGCTACGAGTTCTTTCGTGTCTTGTAAGGACTACGAAGGTGATGATTTAGCTGCCATACGTGAGAGAATCGCGATTGATGGCATTAATTCTCAGGCAACATTGGATGAGCTGATTAAAACACAGCTCTCACTCTCTCAGGCCCAGTTGGAAAGCTTGATTGAGGCTATTAACAACCTGAAGGCTGATGACCCCATGAAACAAACTGCTGGCGCTCAGGCTGATGGCTATCAGAATCAGTTGGCTCAATTGCAGCAGGATTATCAGAAAGCAAATACCATTGCTGAGAAGGTTGCTATCCTGAATCGTTTGACTCAGTTGTTGGCAAGTTTGAATGGTACTGCTGGCGCAACTCCTGGTACTGTGGCTGTTCCCAGTGCAACAGAGGTTATTATTGCTATGTGGGGTGACTCTTTGTACAATGCTTATCATTGGGCAGACTCTGCATACAGAAGAGCACAGATCCTTTCTGACTCTATCAAAAATACGCTCAAAATCGCAAATCAGGCTGATGCTTTGTCAAAGGACAATGCCTATCGTTTGGATACCTTGAAGCTGCGTGCAGACCAGTTGTTTAAAGAGGCTAAATCCTATACTGATCAGGCTACTCTGAACATGTATAACAAGATCATGAATCAGTTGCTGACCAAGATGACTCAGGACTCTACAGCTATCTATGCTAAGATTAAGGAGGACTCTACTACTTTGGCAAATGCTATCAAGGCTGCAGAGGCTCAGTTGACAAAGGACAGAAAGGCTGATTCTACCTTGTTCGAGAACAAGTTGGCTGCCATAGACCTGGCTAGAAAGAATGATTCTACCAAGTTCGAGAAGCTGATACACGAGCTTGATTCTACCATGAAGGCAGAGGATGCTAAGCTGGATAAGAAGTTTACTGACGCTATGGCTAAGCTTGATTCTACCATGAAGGCAGAGGATGCTCTCCTGGCTGAGAAGATTGCTAAGATCGATTCTGCTTATCAGGCTGGTGACTCTCTGCTGAATGTTCGTTGCAACGACATCGAGAAGGGTTATAAGGATGCTGTGAAGGATCTGCAGGGTCAGCTTGACAAACTGTCAGATAAGGTTAAGGATATTGAAGAGGACCTGACGAATGTTCAGGGTACACTGAAGAAGCTGATCTCTGGTGTCATCGTTCAGGGTACTTACAGCCCAGTATTCGGCTACGGTTCTCTGCCTCTCGGCATCCAGACCAACATCTTGGCTGCTTATGCAGGTAAGAGCACTGTTCAGAATGAGTATGAATTCCCTGCTTACGGTAAGGCAAACACCGCAGCAAATAAGGCTATCATCACTGGTGAGGACTATGACTTTGTTGAATCTTTGGGTCAGTGGCCTGCTACCGTGACTATTCCTGCTAATGAGATTCTGGTTGATGAGACAGAGGGTAATGCTGGTGTGATGTTCCTGACAGTGAACCCAACCAATGTTGACTTCTCTGGTACTGACTTCTCTCTCGTTAACAGTGCTGGTGAGAAGAGCCGTATCCAGCTCTCTAACCTGGATGCTTGCAGCGATGTGATGACCTTCGGTTGGACTCGTGGCGCAAGTGTTGCTTCTGAGTCTAAGACTGGCTTCTATTCAGCTAAAGCTACTATCACGAAGGATAATGTTGAGAATATGCAGCCTCGCTTCGATAAGGCTGGCTTCAAGGATGCCGTTAAGAAGGCTGTCAATGGCCAGAAGCGTATGGCTGTCAAGGACCTTGCTCGTGCTCTGTACAACAGCTTGGAGCCTGTAGACCGCTTTGGTGTAAGAGCTTTGTGGAGTGATCCTACTGTTGGCACACGCACTGTCACATCTGCATTCGATATCGCTGCATTCAGTGTTGAGCCTCTTGGCTTCGGCTTCAGAATTCCCGAAAGTGTTAAGATCCCAACGATCCCAACTCTCAACAAGCAGACAATTGCTGACTCACTGCACATCAATCTGAATATTGATCCTATCGTCATCACTGCACAGGATAAGGCTACTGGTAAGTATGTCATTCCTGTAGAGATTCCCGAGTTGGTTCTCAATCCTGAATTGATAGAGTATATTGATGGCAAGACTTTCTATAATGGTTATGCCGTTTATAAGCCCGAGGAGGCTGCTGCTATCTGGAAGTTCGAAGGTTATGAGGTACGCAAGGGTTATGCTTACCTTGACTTCACTCCGATATTCGAGAAGCTGTTTGGTGAGTTCAATACAGCCTTTGCTAGCCTCAACGATACAGGTGCTTCTATCAACAAGAAGATTGACAGAATAGCTACAATTATTAACAGCTACATTGACAAGGCTAACGGCTATATTAACCGCGCCAACTCTGTGCTGGCTAACCTGAACAACGCTATCCAGCCCGTGCTGATTTGGAGTGATGGTACAAATGCTGGTGAGCTGGGTGGCTTCGTAAGCGGCAGCTATGCTGTAGGTACAACAGTGAAGGCAGGTTCTGATCTGGCTCTGATTGCTACTTCTTACTCTCTCGAGTTGCTGGCTCCTGCTTATAAGAAGAGCCTCATTGTAACCAACGCTTACAAGGGTGGTAATACCGCTCATACCAACAACGAGCTGAAGCAGGCTGTTAAGGCCTTGAATGCGGACATCCAGGCTCAGGGCTTCGACGTATTCTCTGGTCAGTCACTGAAGAAGCCATATATCTTCAATTCTGACAAGGTCGGCGTAACCTACGAGATTGCCTATACAGCTGTCGACTACGAGGGTAAGATTGCCGGTCGTAAGTTCTATGTAACTGTTGTTGAGTAATTCACGGAGTATTAACGGAATAAAAACGAAAAAACATAAGATTATGAAAATCAAGAAAATTTTTATGTCTTGCCTGTTACTGGCTGGTGTGCTGAGCGCATCAGCTCAGGAACAGTATCCCAAGACCGTGTATGACCACAATCCCTATTGGTACATACAACTGCAGGGTGGTGCTCAGTACACACTGGGTGAGATCGATTTCAAGGACCTCATTTCTCCCAATGTTCAGGTAGCTATCGGTCGTCAGTTCTCTCCCGTATTCGGTATTCGTCTGCAGGCTAACGCTTGGCAGAGCAAGGCTGGCTGGAATGGCTATACCTTCGTAACCAAGAATGCTGACGGCTCTATCACAGAGGGTAGCCGTGTTGATACAAAGTGGAAGTGGAACTATGTTGCCCCAGGTCTTGACTTGACATTCAACCTGTCAAACCTGTTCTGTGGCTTCAACCCCAACCGCATCTTCAACTTCAGCGTATTCGCTGGTGGTGGTGTTAACATCGGTTGGAAGAACGATGATGCTGTTGCTGCTGCTAACAATGCTCAGGCTAATGCTTCTAAGATTGGTATGCAGTATGAGAACATGGAGTATGTATGGAGTGGTACCAAGGTTCGTGGTTTCGGCCGCGCAGGTATTGCTGCCGACTTCAAGGTTAGCGATGCTGTTAGCCTGGGTCTGGAAGTAAATGCCAACACTCTGTCTGACCACTATAACTCAAAGAAGGCTGGTAACTGGGACTGGTACTTCAACGCACTGGCTGGTGTGAAGATCAACCTCGGCAAGACCTACAGCACTCGCACCATCGAGGCACCAAAGGTGCCCGAGAAGGTGGTCGAGAAGGTGATCGAGCGTGTTGTTGAGAAGCCATGTCCTCAGCCTACGGTTGCTCCTACCCGTGCCGTTGCCCAGAAGAAGGAAGACAAGTTCCGTCGTGACGTATTCTTCATGATTAACGGTACTCAGATTTCTAAGAAGGAGCAGGAGAAGGTGAAGGAAGTTGCCGACTACATGAAGGCTAACCCCAACAGCACTGTTGAGGTAACTGGTTATGCTGACCGTGGTACTGGTAATCCCAAGATCAACAGCAGCCTGTCTCAGCGTCGTGCTCAGGCCGTGTCTAACATGCTGCAGCGTAACTATGGCATCAAGAAGGACCGCATCAAGGTGGACTTCAAGGGTGACACCATCCAGCCATTCGCTAAGGATGTTGAGAACCGTGTTGCAATCTGTATTGCTGAGTAAGCTACGAAGAGCTATTCACAATAGCTTCTGTATTTACCGTCCGACCTTACATCTCTGTTGAAACACTACATGGATGCGGGGTCGGACTTTTTATCTTTCAAATCAAAAATGATGATGAAGAAATTGTTGTTGTCGCTGCTGTTGCTGTCACCCCTGGCAGTCTATGCTCAACTGACTAACTCCGGCTACTATCGTATCCAGAACAGCGCAACGGAGCGCTATTTCGTGATGGTTGACGATACTGCTTGGATCATGGGCACGGCCAGTACGCAGGATATCAATACGGGTGCCCTGAAGCTGATCAAGCCTTTTGCAGAACGTGTAGCGACGAATCCTGCCACGATTTGTATGCTGACCATTGCGTCCAAAAGCAATACGGTTTACAAGTGTAACGTTTCCGGACAGGGACTTGACTTGTATGCCCGTGTAAAAAGCTATCTGGAGTTCCGTCAGCGTAGCGACGGCACCTATACCATCGGTGGAACGGGTTCTGCAGGTGGCATATCACTGACAAAGTATCTGACAGATAGCGAACTGCGTGGTAATGAGGCTCCCTTATATACTGCCGAGAAAAATCTGGACGAATATGCTTATTGGAACGTCCGTCCTATCAACGACAAGTATTATTTTGGTTTCAAGCCCACCATCAAGGCGAGCTTGGATGGTGCCGACAGCCTGTATTACACGACGACGTATGCTTCGTTCGCTTTCCTGCCGAAT
Source organism: uncultured Prevotellaceae bacterium (assembly GCA_902762565.1). Taxonomy (GTDB): domain Bacteria; phylum Bacteroidota; class Bacteroidia; order Bacteroidales; family Bacteroidaceae; genus Prevotella. Next base: position 23,173 of record CACWOS010000014.1, on the reverse strand, counting down.
GATAATGTGAAGGCATATTATATTACGGAAGTGCGCGATGGTTATGCCAAGGTAAAACAGCTTTCCTATACGGTTCCTGGCGTGACGCCTGTTATTGTGGAGTGTAAGAGTACTGTGGCTGCCAATAATAAGGTCAGCTTGACAGCTTCTACTGCTACGGCTACAGGGAATGTGCTGAAGGGTAACTACTTCTGCAATGATGTCAAGGCATCAACAGGTCATCGTAATGTGACGGAATATAAGTCAAATACGATGCGTGTGCTGGGACGTGCAGCTGATGGTCGTCTGGCTTTCGTGAAATCGTCTGACTTGCAGTATCTTCCTGCCAATTCCTGCTATCTGCAGGTTCCTGCCGGTTCGCCTGATGTCATCTATGTCGTCAAGGAGATTCCTGCTGGTGTCGAGACCATCAAGGCTCCTGAGACTAAGGTTCAGCATCCTGGCGTTTATTCGCTGAGCGGCCAGCGTCTCGGCAATAGTACCGAGGGACTGCAAAAGGGCGTCTATGTGGTGGATGGCCGTAAGGTCGTCATCAAGTAAGACCATCATCCGCTGTAGATAATTAAAGATAATCGGTACTTATCGTCGAATAAGTACCGATTATTTTGTAATAATCACCGAGTATTAAAAAATAATCACCGAGTATTTCAGAATAAGCGCCGAGTAATTCTGAGGTTCAGGACCGGGTAGGCCTTAACGCCACTGATCAGGTCTACGTAGTCGCCCACCTTGCCGCCGATATTGATGACGTCCTTTGATAGGTTAGTGCCGTCGTGGGTAATGATGTCGGGTGTGCCGCCCCAGAACATCAGGCCTGCATCGAAACTGATGTTATAGCGATCGTCATTCTTGAACAGACGTCCGCCATAGCCGAAACCCAGGTAGGGCTTGAAACTATTCACCTTGACGGTGGCACTGACGGTACAGTTGTTATCAGGTTCCATGCGGTATGGCTCGTGAATCTTATTGCCGTTGGCATCCAGAATAAACTCCTCATGCGAACCGATAAAGTCGCCATATTCATCATAATCAACGACAATTTTGGTGAGATAGCGGTCGGCATAGTCGCCCAGATGTATACCCATACGTCCGTTCTCCAACCATTCGGAGCCCAGAGAGAAGCCTTGATATATGGGATCGCCACTCTCTGCCTTATCGTATAGCTTGTTATAGATGTTGACAGCAACCAGTGATGGGGCGTCATTTAGCGAATTCACGGCTTCGGCAATCTTCGAAGGTCCCCAATGGAAGCCGGCAGTCAGATGCCAATGCTTATTACGGAATGGGAAGACATCTACCATCAGCTTGAAATTCCATAGTGTCGGCTTGCCTATCATCTCTACTGAGGGCTTGGCACGGTAGTTGGTCAATGCCTCTAGGCGGTCGGCCATGATGTCGAATTTGGAGCTTTGTATTTGTCCGTCCTCGTTGTAGCCAAACGATTGGATGTCGAAGTGTAGGCTTTGCTCAAAGCGTGGCATGATTTCAAAACCTGTTCTGACCTGAACAGAATTGCCCAAGGGACTGGCAATGTCGATACCTAGACCGGTAGTACCTACCGTGACACCTAAATCCAAATGTTTGAATGCCGTGAAATCCTTTTTGTCGTTCTGTGCCTGTATGGCAGTAGTGCCTATTGTCATCACAGCCAACAGCGCTGTCAGTATCTTTTTCCTTGTTGCCATATTGACTTTCTTTGATGTTTGTAGGTGCAAAGGTACGAAAAATTAGGATAAAAAGGCGAAATATCCCATAAAATGCTTTGTTTTTATGAAATTAATACGTAATTTTGCATTTGGAACTTCAAAGGATGAAGTTAGAGAAGTTAAAGAAGTTAGAGAAGTTAAAGAAGTTAGAGAAGTTAGAGAAGAGATATGAAAAAGTTGTTTCTGATGCTGGCCGTTGCCAGTCTGTCGTTAAGTGCCGTGGCACAAGACGTTGAAGATATGAACATTGCACCTGCCGAGAAGCATCGTGTGGCTACCAATGGCTTCTGGCAGAACTGGTTCTTGGGTGCCAATGTGTCGTGGAATGCCTTTTATGGCGAGGGCGAACGTTCGTTGGTCGCTCCTTTCCGTAAGTTCCCTGGTGGTTCTTACTATACCGGCTTAGGTGCCTCGCTGGCGTTAGGTAAGTGGCTGACACCAGTTTTCGGCTTGCGCACCAAAGTGTACGCATGGCAGATGGGTAAGGAGGAAGATGGCATTGGTGGCGACAAGTATTGGACGGCCAACGAACAGCTTCTGATTAATGTCTCGTCGCTGTTCCGCGGTTATGACGAGCAGCGCTTTTGGAATCTCATCCCATACATTGGAGCCGGTATCCATCGTAATATGACGCATGCCCATTACAGCACGGCCCTCAGCTGTGGCCTGCTCAACACGTTCCGCCTGTCGCCCCGCTTCTCTGCCAATGTCGAACTGGCGTGGAACAGTGCCGAAGGCAGTAATCATGGCCTGAGCTTGAAGAAGCGCAACCAGCATTTTGCCGTCGAACTTGGTATCACATGGCATATCGGTAAGAACAACTGGCGCCACGCTACCGACCAGGAGGCTGTCAGCGCACTGACTGAAGGGGAACTCGATGCACTGAACGCCCAGTTAGCCGATTGTCAGGCTGAGAACGATCGCCTGCAGCAGGAACTCGATGCCAAGCTCATGCCTAAGACCAATGCTGTGACTGTGGCACCATCCATCAAGACTGTCGAACAGATTGTCTCTGCCCCAGTATCCATCTTCTTCGCTGTTGGCAAGGCTGATGTTATTGCCAGTCGTGACATGCTGAGTGTAAAGTCGTTGGCAGAGTTGGCTATCAGCAAGAATGCGCACGTCCTTGTGACAGGCTATGCGGACATGAGTGGCTCGCCGGAGAAGAACTTGAAATTGTCTGAAAAGCGTGCCAATGCTGTTGCCGACGAACTGGTGCGCCTTGGCGTCAGCCGCGACCGCATCGAGGTCGTTGCCGCTGGTGGCGTCGATACGCTCAAACCCGCTGAGTACAACCGTCGTGCTACGGTAGAGCTGCGTTAATTGCTGTATATTTTAGTATTTTATGTCATTTTTTTATAATTTTATTTGCTCGTTTCAAATAAAAGCGTTATATTTGCATCGCAAAAGTTGATGAATGTGTGTCATCTCCGTTGGTGAGTTGTCATGGATTTGGAAACAAATATCTATAATTAATAACATATAACAAACTAAAACAATTAAGAAACATGAAGAAAATTAGCTTTTTCTTGAATTGCGCAGCATCAGCGATGTTCGCAATTGCACTGACTGCTTGTAATGCAACAGACGACAATCCTACGGGCTTTGATCCCTCACTGAAGAATGTTACTATTCAGAGTGGTGATACGCTGTCATTAAAAATTAGTGAGATTGCAGAGAAGACTGCCGGTGATGAGATTTTTGTTGAGATTCCTGCAGGTGTAGACACTGTTTATACTGGTGAGATTACTACTCCTTATGGCAAGAAGGTTACTATTGTGAGCGATGAGACTATTCCTACTGTTATTAAGGCTACTGCTCCTATTATCCTTTCGAATAAGATTGCACTGAAGAATGTTGTAGTTAATGCTGTAGAATTGAGTGCTAGCGATAACTTGTTTACTTATAATGCAGAACCTGACGAGTCTTTCATCGGTGCTGCTGGTTCGGGCTCTATGTACAACATCTTGGGTGAGGCTGTGAAGTTCGAAAATGTTGTCTTCGACAGCATTCCTGGTGGCTTGTTGGCAGATAATGGTAAAGCATATGTTCCTGAAGAGGTGATTATTGACAACTGTATCATTCAGTTTGTGCCAAAGGCAGGTAACAAGAATGCATTCCAGTTCAATACCAATAACAATGGTATCAAGAACTTGACCATCAAGAATTCTTCAGTTTATGCTACGGGCGGCAAGCGTTTGGGTTACTTTGTTAAGTATGCCAACAATGCTCGTATCGACCGTTTTGGCTATGATAATACCAAGGATAAGATTGAGTTCCATTATAACAATAACACATTCTATGGACTTTGCTCGAACTATTTCCATAATTATGGCGGTAATTTGAAGAACTATGCAGAGTTTGATATTACTAAGAATATTTTCTACTATGACAATGCAAATAATACGCAAACAAAGCAGATTGTTCAGCGTATTGTGGGTCAGGCTGGTAAGGCTGCAGGCACAGAACTGAATTTCGATGGCAATGCCTTCCTGTTTAATGGTGAGCCATACGATTGTAATCAGGCAACCAACAAACAGAGCTATGATGTAGATACCAATTCGATTGGTCTTGATCCTAAGTTCAAGGATGCTGCGAAGGGCAATTTCCGTCCTACTAACTTGATATTCCTGAATTTTGAAAATGCTCCTGGTGATCCCCGTTGGGTTGATTGGGTAAATAGATACAAGAAAAATTAAGTTCTTATTTAATAATTATAAAACGATGTGCCCCCAAAATGAGGGCACATCGTTTTTTTGTCTTCCTCTGAAAGGACCGAATTCGCATCCCCCTATAAGGCGATAACTACGATATGTCCCAATTGCATCGGTTTGTTTTAAAAAAAATAAACCAAAATCTTTGATGTTTCCAAATTATTTGTTATCTTTGCACCCAAATAGATATTAAAATAATCAAAACAATGAAATTATGAAAAAGTTTACTCTAACATTGATTGCAGCCCTATTTGTTGCGGTAGGCGCATTTGCACAGTCAAATCCTAAGGAGATTCACAAAGGAACGAATTGTAAAGTTGACATTGAGGCAGGAAAGCATGAAGTAAAGCCTTTTGTTGATATTAAGAAAAATCGTGGTTCTTATGTGATTCCTTATTATACCCCAGAAGGTGCTTATAGATGGAATTTTGGGATATCAAACCAAATTACTGGCACACCGGTTTCAGGTAACTATTATGTAACAGCGACTACATCTTATTATGGTAGTGCAGATGCCTTGCTGTTGTCTGCTCCTGGTTTGTTTGAAAAAGATCTTGTGATTTTTGTCAATGGTGATGGTACATTTACGATGCCAATACAGGCGGCTGGTTCGTCTCCATATGGAGACTATGCTATTTATCCCTACGATGCAGAATCAAAGACTTGGCCAGACGAGTTTACTGGAACTATTGACGAGTTCACTAAAACACTTGTTTTTGACAGCAACTTAATAATGGTTCGCGTTTTGTATAATGGTAATTATCAGGGTTATAATTTAACTCCATATTTCATTCCAGGTAATATTGAGCATGATGAGACTGTTAATGGTTTGATGGAGGGATATAGCTATTATGATGAGAAGGTAGAGAAATTCCCTGTTCAGTTAGCACAGAAAGGCAATGTGGTAACTGTTACGAACTTCCTTGGTAAGGAAAATGAAGTGAATATCCAGCTCAATGCTAACAGAACCTTCTCGATGCCATCGCAGTTCATTTATCAGGATGATAATTATGTTCAATGGTTGGGGATGTTAAATTACTATGCGTTTGGATGTACTCAGGATGAGTTTGACACTGACGATTATACTAATCTGAGAACTACTATGACTGGTAAGGGTACTGGTGCTGAGTTGACCTTTGATGAGCCAATTCTGATGTACGATGATAACTTGGGCTTCTATTATGACCTCTATAGCGATGTCAAAATATACTTCGTCAATGGTTCGTGCGAGCGCTATGACTACTCGAAGGCTGAGAATGCCAGCGCTCCTCGCTTCAACTTCGACCAGAATTTGACTGGCATTCAGAATGCGAAGACTGCTGAGGCTGTTGGTGTAAGCTATGTAGATATGGCTGGCCGTCAGGTTACTGCAGCCACGAAGGGTGTAGTACTGAAGACCACGAAATACGCTGACGGTTCGAAGAAGACTGTGAAGGTGGTTCGCAAGTAAGAAACGTTTTTCTAGACGAATCAATAAAACGATGTGCCCTGATGGTTTGGGGCACATCTTTTTTTCTTTCCAATTGCTTATATAGTTTGGTGTGGTTAGAAAGTGGCGTTGCTACGGGTCGAAAGTGCCGTTGCTACGGGTCGAAAGTGCCGTTGCTACGGGCCGAGAGTGCCGTTGGTACAGGGTGAAAGTGACGTTGGTGCGGGGTGTAAGTGACGTTGGGGCAGGGAGAGGGACGGCCTGTTGCGAATTTTTAGCGGCCGCCGAAAATATCAGCAGCGCCCGCCGCTAATATCAGTAGCGGGCGTGGAAATTATCAGTAGCGTTCGCTGCGTACCTTTTTTATGCATTTGATAGTAAGCTTTCTTAGTGCTAAAGCAAAATAACTCATACATTTTTCTCCTGTAAATTTGCATTTTCACTCATTTATTCGTACCTTTCACCTTTGGTGAAGATAGGCTGCATTTCGGAAATAAAAACAAAAAACTTTGTGTTTTGTTTTGTATTTCGCTCAATTTGCACTATCTTTGCAAGGCACAAGACTAACTAAGCACAATTTTAAGAAAGAAAAGCAAAATGATTTGGAACGAAAGTATGGAGTGTATGGATCGCGAACAACTGCGCGAAATCCAAAGCATTCGATTGAAGAAGATGGCGGAGTATGTGTATCACAATACGCCGTTCTACCGTAAGAAATTCCAGGAAATGGGCCTGGAACCAGGTGATATCAAGTCGATAGACGATATCACCAAGTTGCCGTTTACCAACAAGCTCGACCTGCGCGACAACTATCCCTTTGGACTGGCTGCCGTGCCTATGTCGCAGATTGTACGTATCCATGCGTCAAGTGGTACGACGGGTAAGCCCGTGGTAGTGCTGTATACTCGCAAGGACTTGTCCATGTGGGCTGAGGCCATCTCGCGTGCTTTTACGGCTTATGGCGCTGGCAAAGATGATATCTTCCAGGTGGCATACGGTTACGGACTGTTTACGGGAGGTCTGGGAGCTCACGATGGTGCAACGAATATCGGTGCCTCGGTAATCCCTATCTCAAGCGGTAACACACAGAAGCAGATAACGCTGATGCACGACTTCGGCACGACGATACTATGCTGTACGCCCAGCTATGCCATGTTCTTGGGTGAGGCGATGAGAGAGTGTGAATATCCCCGTGATGAGTTCAAACTGAAGGTGGGCGTGTTCGGTGCTGAGCCTTGGACAGAGAAGATGCGCAAAAAGCTGGAAGAGAGTCTGGGCATCAAGGCATACGATATCTATGGGCTGAGCGAGATTGCCGGTCCTGGTGTCGGTTATGAGTGCGAACATCAGTGTGGCACACACCTGAACGAGGACTACTTCTATCCAGAGATTCTGAATCCGGAGACGGGCGAACCCATGCCTGAGGGAGCATTCGGTGAACTGACATTCACGCACCTGACGAAGGAAGGTATGCCGCTGCTGCGCTATCGTACCCACGACCTGACGGCCCTTCACTATGAGAAGTGCCAGTGTGGTCGTACGTTTGTCCGCATGGACCGCATCTTAGGCCGTTGCGACGATATGCTGATTATTCGTGGTGTTAACGTCTTCCCATCACAGATTGAGGATGTCATCCTGAAGCAGACGGAGTTCGAGCCTCACTTCCTGTTGACGGTAGACCGTGTGAACAATACGGATACTTCGGAGCTGAAGGTTGAGGTGAAGGAAGACTACTTCACCGATGATATGGCGACGATGGTAGGCCTGCAGAAGAAACTGGAAGGCGAGCTGCGTAGTGTCATTGGCCTGGGCTTCAAGGTGAAACTGGTTGAACCTAAGGGTATTGAGCGCTCAGAGGGCAAGGCCAAGCGCGTGATTGATAATAGAAAACTATAAAATATAAGTGTTATGTTAGCAAAACAATTATCGATTTTCTTGGAGAATAAGTCGGGACGCCTGACGGAGGTGACCGACGTGTTGGGCGAGGCTGGTATCAACCTCTCGGCCATGAGTATTGCAGATAACTCTGACTTCGGCATCCTGCGCTGTATCGTGAGCGACCCTGATAAGGCCTATCAGGTGCTGAAGGCTGCCCACTTTGCCGTGAAGATAACGGATGTCATCGGCTTTGTATGTCCTAACGTCAGTGGCTCACTGGCTAAGGTGATGCGCTATCTGGCTGATGCTGGTGTGTTTATCGAATATATGTACTCGTTTGCCAATGGTAATGTGGCACATGTCATTATCCGTCCTACTGACCTCGAAGGCTGCGAACGCATCCTCACAGAGAAGAAGGTGGAGCTGATGGCTGCCAGTGATTTATATCGTCTTTAAGAAATTTTAAGAAAAAAGCGGGGCAAAAGTTTGGTGGTTTCAAAAAAACTCCGTACCTTTGCACCCGCTTACAAAAACAAAGGGCGTTTAGCTCAGCTGGTTTAGAGCATCTGCCTTACAAGCAGAGGGTCGGCGGTTCGAATCCGTCAACGCCCACAAGGAGTTCCGAAGAGATTCGGAACTCTTTTTTTGTTAAATATCAAAAAAACGCTCTTGCGATAGCAAATTATTCACTTTTCACTTTTCACTTTTCACTTTTATTTTGTACCTTTGCAGTCTCATTGAGAAATGTATAGCTATATATAATAAATAAGGTATTAAGAGAAAGTCATGGAATTGGACATGTTGACAGCCATCTCGCCTATAGATGGCCGCTACAGAGAGAAGACAAAGGAGTTGGCAGGATATTTTTCGGAGTATGCTCTGATTCGCTATCGTGTACGTGTGGAGATAGAGTATTTTATCACACTTTGCGAACTGCCTTTGCCACAACTGCAGGATTTTGACCATAGCCTGTTTGAACCCCTCCGCAATATCTATCGCAACTTCACGGAGCAGGACGCCCAGCGCGTGAAGGACATCGAAAAAGTGACCAACCACGACGTAAAAGCCGTGGAGTACTTCATCAAGGAAAAGATTGATGTGATTGGCGGTTTCCCCGCCAATGCCAAAGAGTTCATCCACTTTGGCCTGACTTCTCAGGACATCAACAACACCAGTGTGCCCCTGAGCATCAAGGAGGCACTGGAACAGGTGTACTATCCGATGGTGGAGGAACTGATAGAGCAGTTGAACGACTATGCCGAGCAATGGAAACAAGTGCCCATGCTGGCCAAGACCCACGGACAGCCCGCATCGCCCACGCGCTTGGGTAAGGAGGTGATGGTGTATGTTTACCGTCTGGAAGAACAACTGCGTGGCTTGAAGGATACGCCCATCACTGCTAAGTTCGGTGGCGCTACGGGTAATTATAACGCCCACCACGTGGCTTATCCCCAGTATGATTGGCGCGAGTTTGGCAACAAGTTCGTCAGCGAGAAGTTGGGACTGGAGCGCGAGCAGTGGACCACACAGATTTCGAACTACGACTGGCTGGGTGCCATCTTTGATGCCATGCGTCGCATCAATACGATTATCATCGACTTGGATCGCGACTTCTGGATGTACATCTCAATGGAGTACTTCAAGCAGAAGATCAAGGCTGGCGAGGTGGGCTCAAGTGCCATGCCTCATAAGGTAAACCCCATCGACTTCGAGAACTCGGAGGGTAACATGGGCATTTCCAATGCCATTCTGCAGTTCTTGGCACAGAAATTGCCTGTCAGCCGTCTGCAGCGTGACCTGACGGACTCTACGGTGCTCCGCAATTTCGGCGTACCTATGGGACATACCGTCATTGCTATCCAGAGCACGCTGAAGGGACTACGCAAACTCATCCTGAATGAGGAGAAACTGCAGGAGGATCTTGACAATACATGGGCAGTAGTGGCTGAGGCCATTCAGACCATCCTGCGTCGTGAGGCCTATCCCAATCCTTATGAGGCCTTGAAAGCACTGACACGTACCAACCAGAAGATGACAGAACAGACCATCCATGAGTTTATTCAGGGACTCGACGTCAGTGATGACATCAAGGAAGAACTGATGGCTATCACACCAAGTAATTATACAGGCGTATAGTAAATTGAAAATTGAAAATTGAAAATTGATAATTGATAATTGATAATTGAAAATAGTTAAAACAACACAAAAAGGGAGCCGGGAGGCTCTAATGTAAAAAAACAACACAATTATGGAATTCGAAAACGAAAAGAAAAATGAAGAGCAGGCTGCTGAGCAGCAGCACACAGAAAGCCACGAGGGTGGTTATCAAGCTAATTACCGTCCAGGACGTTCACCACGTCCACGTATTCACCAGCAGACCCGTCCTTACACACCAGGCGGATTTAACCGTCGTTCGAATGAAGACGAGGGAGGTTTCCGTCCAGAGGGCTTTGGTGGCGGTTTGCAGAGTCAGTCACGTCCACAGGGAGAATATGGTCAGCCACGTGGCGGCTATCGTCCCCGTAACAACTATAATCAAGAAGGCGGCTATCAGCCTCGTCAGCAGGGTGGTTTCCGTCCCCGTCCTCAGTACGGACAGCCTCAGGCTGAAGAATTCGGTCAGCAGCCACGTAGTGGCTATCAGCCTCGTCAACAGCAGGGTGGTTACCGTCCCCGTCCCCAATATGGACAGCCTCAGGCTGAAGAATTCGGTCAGCAGCCACGTAGTGGCTACCAGCCTCGCCAGCAGCAGGGTGGTTATCGTCCTCGTCCACAATATGGTCAGCCTCAGGAAGGCGGTTACCAGCCTCGTGGCTATCAGCCCCGTGGTGGCTATCAGCAGGGCGGTTACCAACAGGGTGGCTATCAGGGACGTCCTCAGGGTGGCTTTGGTCCTAAAAAGAAGAAGCAGAAGCCATACGATCCCAATGCTAAGTACTCTATGAAGAAGCGCATTGAGTATAAGGAGGAGAACTTCGATCCCAATGAGCCACTGCGCTTGAATAAGTTTCTGGCTAATGCTGGTGTTTGCAGCCGTCGTGAGGCTGATGAGTTCATTCAGGCTGGCGTGGTCAAGGTTAACGGCGAGGTCGTTACCGAGTTGGGTACCAAGGTGCTGCGTAGCGATGAGGTGATGTTCCACGATCAGCCCGTCACCATGGAGAAGAAGGTCTATGTACTGCTGAACAAACCCAAGGACTATGTCACTACAAGCGACGATCCTCAGCAGCGTAAGACCGTGATGGACCTTGTGAAGAACGCTTGTCCTGAGCGTATCTATCCTGTTGGTCGTCTGGACCGTAACACCACAGGTGTGCTGTTGTTGACGAATGATGGTGACTTGGCTTCGAAGCTGACGCATCCTAAATTCTTGAAGAAGAAGATTTACCACGTTCATCTTGACAAGGCCGTGACAGCTCACGACATGCAGCAGATTGCCGAGGGCGTTCAGTTGGAAGATGGTGAGATCAAGGCAGATGCTATCGAATACGCTAGCGATACTGACAAGAAACAGGTGGGTATCGAGATTCACTCAGGTAAGAACCGTATCGTACGTCGTATCTTCGAGAGCATGGGTTACAAGGTGACTAAACTGGATCGCGTTCAGTTTGCCGGACTGACCAAGAAGAACGTGAAGCGTGGTGACTGGCGCTACCTCACTGAGGAGGAAGTTGACCGTCTGCGCATGGGAGCTTATGAATAAAGTTCAGTATGTCGCTATGGCATAGCGACAAACAAAACAAGAAGAACAATGAAAAGAACAAAGATAATTGACGTGCTGAAAAGCACAGAATATGGCAAGGAGGTTTGTGTGAAGGGCTGGGTGCGCACGCACCGCAGCTCGAAGGCTGTTGACTTCATTGCCCTCAACGACGGTTCTACCATCAAGAATGTGCAGATCGTTGTTGATCCCACGAAGTTCGACGAGCAGGTATTGAAGGACATCACCACAGGTGCCTGCATCAGCGCCGAGGGTGTGCTGGTAGAGAGTCAGGGTGCTGGTCAGAGTAGCGAGATCCAGGCTACAAAGCTGGAGGTTTACGGTCTCTGCGGTAACGACTACCCCATGCAGAAGAAGGGCCAGAGCTTCGAGGTGATGCGTAAGAACGCCCACATGCGTCTGCGTACCAATACCTTTGGTGCCGTGATGCGCATCCGCCACAATATGGCAATGGCCATCCACACCTATTTCCACGAGCACGGCTTCTTCTACTTCCACACCCCGCTGATTACCGCATCAGACTGTGAGGGCGCAGGTAACATGTTCCAGGTAACCACGAAGAACCTCTACGACCTGAAGAAGGACGAGAACGGCAAGATTATCTACGACGATGACTTCTTTGGCGAGCAGACTTCACTGACCGTTTCAGGTCAGCTGGAGGGCGAGCTGGGTGCTACGGCACTAGGTGCTATCTACACCTTCGGTCCTACGTTCCGCGCTGAGAACTCGAATACCCCTCGCCACTTGGCTGAGTTCTGGATGGTGGAGCCTGAGGTCGCCTTCCTCGATCAGGAAGAACTGATGGACTTGGAAGAGGATTTCATCAAGTACTGTGTGAAGTGGGCTTTGGATAATTGTAAGGACGACCTGCAGTTCCTGAACCAGATGATTGACAAGACGCTGATTGAGCGTCTGGAGGGTGTCCTCAAGGAGACCTTCGTGCGTCTGCCTTACACTGAGGGAATCAATATCCTGCAGGAGGCTATCAAGAACGGTAAGAAGTTCGAGTTCCCCTGCAACTGGGGCGACGACCTTGCCAGCGAGCATGAGCGCTACCTCGTGGAGGAGCACTTCAAGAAGCCAGTTATCATGACAGACTACCCACGTGCCTTCAAGTCGTTCTACATGAAGCAGAACAACCCTGTCCAGACGGGTGAACCGTCTGGCGCAAGTGTTGGCTACAAGGGTGCTGTTGCACCTGGTCCTACGATGCAGGGTACCGACGTGCTGTTCCCACAGATTGGTGAAATTATCGGTGGCTCTGTCCGTGAGGAAAGCTACGACAAGCTGATGGGCGAGATTGAGCGTCGTCAGATGGACAAGACGCACCTCTGGTGGTATATCGACACCCGCAAGTGGGGTTCATGCCCACATGCCGGCTTCGGACTCGGCTTCGAGCGTCTCATCCTGTTTGTCACAGGTATGCAGAACATCCGCGACGTCATTCCGTTCCCAAGAACACCGAAATCAGCAGAGTTCTAAATAAATAAAGCCTCGCCAACCGGCGAGGCTTTTCTGTCTTCTTATAACTTCTCTAACTACCACGTAATATTCATACCCAGATTAACACTGGCCTTCGAACTGAGGGGGATGAATTCCTTAGACTGCTTGCCTAAGATATGGTCCATTCCGATGAAGAAGTTGTAACCCTTGGGATGGATGTTAATCAGCCAACCGGCACTGGCACCGAAAGAGCCAACACCCAGACTCATGCCACCGTCAAGCCATTTGAGCGGCTCCCAGTTGGCACTGAGACGAGCCTCCGTCCAAGAGTAGGCGCCCTGAATACGTGTACTGCTCAACAGACCGAACGACAGCTGGCGATACATGGGCAGAGTATATTCAGCACCAAGATTGAGTGAGGCACCAATGCCCGTAGTACGACCACCCTGGTCGCCCTGATCCTGAAGATGAGCGAAGTCGGCCAACTGGTCGGCATAACCATCGCTGGCTTTCCTCATGCCACCATGATGGGCCACGTCGACATCGTGGAAACCATCGAAGACGAACTGGTTCCCCTTATTGCGAGCTTGCATGTCGTTCGACCAGCTGATGAAGCCGAGGTCGAGCAGGGCTGCAGAGAACGACCAGTCGTCGTTCAACTTGTAGGAGGCACCCAAGTCAATTGCCAGACCAAAGCCGCTGACACCAGCGCCGTCAACATCCAAATCGTTGACATACTTATATGTTTCTGGTATCTTCTGTTCGGGATCCTTAAATCTCTGCTTGTACTCCTTGGCTTTCTGCTTATAGGTGAATCCCTTCATGGAGACGTCAGCAGTGGCATTGGCAGAAACCAGCCACTGGTTGGCATCGTTCAGCTGAGCTTGTACGTTCTCCATCTTCACGTCAGCACGACCAATACCCAACAGCACTTTCAGCTTGGCACCGGCACGCAGTTGCTCAGTCAACTGACGAGAGTGACCGAAGGCAATCTCCGCATACGCGATGGCTCCTGCATTGATGTCACCGATATTGTAGTCTTTGTTGCCTGTATTCTTGGCAAACTCGAACAACTCGTAGGGTAGCGATGCACCGAAGCTGGCCTTCGCATTAATCTCAATGGTGTTATAACCGCCCCAGGCCTTGAAACCGGCAGAAAGGAGGGTGACTCCCACATTGCCGACGACACGGTTATTGCCGCTGGCAAAACCATCGAGAGCCGTGGAGGCATCAATGTAGGGATTGAGGAATGTCGTCATCGTCTTATTACCATAGGGATTGGGGTTGTTCTTGATGATAGCATCATAACCGAAATTTCCCTGTGTGCGGACATTGATATTACCCAATGCAGGAATAGACACGTAGCTCTGGTCATTGCCAAAAGCTGGATTCATGGTGTGACGGAACTTATAGCCGTCAGTGAAGTAAGCCGAGTTCAACGACTGGGCCGTTGCTGCAACCACCGATAGCATGAAGGTGGCAACAAGTATCAATTTCTTTTGTTTCATCTTATTATTGCTTTTTCGGGGTTCAACATTAGTTTGCATCATAGATTACCTTTCCAACTAGTTTGACCTTCAAATCATTTAACTTGAGGGTTTGCGTCGTCTTATTCAGTGTGACGCCGCGTAATGCTTCATTACTCTTTGCCTTGAGCTTCAGTTCAACACCGTCTAACTTGCTGATGTTACCACTGATCTTTGCTTCAATAGGTGACTCCTTGGGAGCATCCTTTGTTCCGGCGACATCCTTCTTGATGAGGTCAACAGTGACAGCACTCAGCTTGTTCCCGTTCACGTCAATTGGGTTGAGAATCAGTTCCATGTCGGCAGGAATCTTGCTGATAGCGGTACCAGTCATATGGACGTAAGCACCATTGGCCAGATTCAGCTTGTCGATATCTTTGTGCCAGTCGTTCTCCTTGTCTGAGTAGACAATGACGGCTTTATTGCCGAAGGCCAGTGGGCATTCAAATCTATATTTGGGAGCCAACGTGTAGTTCTGACCTAACTTAATGGTTGCGGTCTCTTGGGATGCCTTAGCTTCAATAACAGTAAACTTGATCTGCATTGGCTCCTTGAGCTTCTCTATCAACTCTGATAGGTTGGGCACAATCATAGGCGTGTAACCCGTTAAACCTTCTGGTTGCTGACGGCAGATGACCACACGTGTCATAGCAGGGTTGATGCCATCTTGTGAGGCTGCAACTTGGATGTCGTCGAGCAGGATGTCTGCTGGGTGGGTGTCGGAAGTCAGCTTAGCTTTAATGGTGCCTCCCAATGGCATGGTAGAGGTCAGCGTCAGCCAAATCTGTGGGTTGTCGATATCGGCTACCACCTCTTCCTCAGTCAGGAAGTCCGGTAAGCTTGTAATGTTGACAGTACCAACATCGTCAAGGTCAATCTCTGGGTCGAAGATACCGCGAGCTGCCGTGATGGGGATGTCGGCGAAGTGGGCGATACCACCTACGGTCAACTGGTCCACACTTGGAATGGTAATCTCAGAAATCTTCAGAGAAAGACTTACGCTAGCTTTCAACATGAACTTGCCATTCTCTAGTTTGACGTAATTATTATTATCAATGGTCTTAACATTGATACGGGTTACGTTGAACACAATCTGCATGTTACCGCTGTTGGGATAGTCGGTCAGGGTTAGCACATTGCCCTGTGTGTTAAACTTGTCGGCCATCGACGGACACGTCATTGTTAGCATGTCTGGAAGGTCAATCGTCATTTTAGAAAACTTGTTGATGGCTGTCGGGATGGTTAGGTTGAGCGTTAGATTCACGCCCTGTCCGTTCTCACCCACTTCCACATACTCCAACTTCTTGATGGCTTGGTCGGCATTGAACTCATATTCCAATAGCGAAATCTTGTCGCCGACTTCAGGAATGTCAATCACGTCAGTAGTGCCAGGAATCGTATATGGCAGGCTGATTTTTGTTCCTACTAACGCTGGGGGAATAGTCGGTAGACCGATATCGAATGACAGGCCTTGCTCATCTTTACCTGAAATCAAAATCGGGTCAACATTGACGTTAACAGGATCAATGTCGTTGTCGGGCTCTTTGAAGAGCTTGTAGTCACCATTCTCTTCTGTTGTGATAAGGTCTGAGGTGCTGATGTCCAACAGATCGTCCAACAAAATGTCTTTGGTTGAATTGTTACCAGGTAGTGTGATTTTGTCACCACCAAATCCCAAGGTATAGTCTACCTTGTCAAAATCGTAATCAGAATTGGTACAACCCAATAGCAGTAGGCAGCTACCGAGGGCTGACAATACTGGCAGTCTGTAGTGTTTGAATAGTTTTTTCATTCTGTTTGCTTTGGTTATTTTGATGAGTAATATGTTAATTGTCTCTTGACCTATTTATTAGCTATTGTTGCTTTTGCCCACAAAGATAGGCATTTTTTCCTAACATTCCAAATAAATAATGGTCTTTTTTTGCTATGGCAGCAAAAAAAGACCATCATCCGAAATAGTGATCAGTCGCCGTCGGTATAAATCGCCGATGGCTTTCTTATATATTTTCTTCGATACGCCAAACTGTTGGGCAATAGCCTCGGCAGAGCTTTTGTCTCCCAAAGGACAGTGCCCGTCGTGGGTCTGCAGGTAGCGTAGCAGTTCGTCGCTGAAGTCGAGGGCTTGCTCGTAACTCGTGCGCTTCTGGTAGCGTTCCACCTTGGCAGTAGCCATCAGACGGTGGGTCTTCTCGTCTTCCATGACGTAGACGTAATAGCGCTGGCCTTTCACCATCCGTTGTTTCTGTTCGCGGAATGGACAAAACAGGTCTTTCATCAGTCCCCAATTCAGGAAAGCGCCGTATTCGTTGGTCCAGGCACACTCCAGCCAGGCGAACTCGCCGA
Source organism: uncultured Prevotellaceae bacterium (assembly GCA_902762565.1). Classification (GTDB taxonomy): domain Bacteria; phylum Bacteroidota; class Bacteroidia; order Bacteroidales; family Bacteroidaceae; genus Prevotella. Next base: position 6,413 of record CACWOS010000014.1, on the reverse strand, counting down.
CCTTGGCGATGGGGTGCTCAGTAGTGGCGACGATGCGCTCGTCTTGGTCGAGATAGAGGAATACTTCTATTTCCTGTCCGAGGACGTAGCCTTTGGGCACGTAGCGGTTAGGCAGTAGGATGTTACCTTCCTCGCCGCCGTCCAGATAAAGGCCGAAGTCTGTGCGCTTCTTTATTCTGAGGGTGTTGTAATCGCCAAGCTTAATCATTGCTTTCTCCTTTCTCTGGATTGTCTAGACTCTCTAGATCTTCTAGAGGCTCTAGATTTTCTAGATTCTCTAGAGTTTCTAGATGTTCTAGAATGCCGTCTCGCATATGAATGGTACGGTCGGTAATGGAGGCAAGACCCTCGTCGTGAGTGACAATGACGAAGGTCTGACCGTATTTGTCTCTCAGGTCGAAGAACAACTGGTGTAGCTCTTCCTTGTTCTTGGAGTCGAGGGAACCACTGGGCTCATCGGCTAAGATGACATCTGGATTGTTGATAAGGGCTCGAGCCACGGCCACACGTTGCTTCTCACCGCCTGATAACTCGTTGGGCTTGTGCTTAGCACGATCGGATAGTCCCATGAACTGTAGCAATTCTTCTGCCCGACGGCGAGCCTCCTTGGTGTTGACACCGGCAATGTAGGCTGGTATCATGATATTCTCAATGGCCGTAAATTCTGGCAAGAGCTGATGGAACTGGAATACAAAACCGATGTGACGGTTGCGGAAGTCGGAGAGTTTCTTCTGCGATAGGGTGGTGGTATCGATGCCGTCGATAATAACAGAGCCGGTATCAGGACGGTCGAGCGTTCCTATGATTTGAAGCAATGTGGTCTTACCGGCACCGCTAGGGCCAACAATACTGACAATCTCGCCTTTCTGAATGGTGAGATCAATGTCCTTCAGCACCTCCAAAGAACCAAAACTCTTCCTTATATGTTTGACGTCAATCATATATGTATATATTTCTTATTTTTTCCCTTCTTCCTATCTTCTTCCTATCTTCTTCCTTCCTTCTCCCAACCATCTCCCTTGCTACGATATGCCGTACTTTATTTAGTATTTTCTTGAATGAATCCATCTGAGGATGGTGGTATATATACTACTCTCCTCCTGATGCTGAGCCGAGGTGAACGTCATGCTCTCGTCCTTGGCCTCGCCATACTGGTCGGGGAAGATAATCATCAGATTCTTGCCCGAGAAGTGTTGCATCAACTCATTGGGCAGACGCTCTAACGCGTTCTTATAAGATATAGTGCCTTTACGAGCCGTAATGACCACAAACATGTGGTCGTCCTGAATAGTCTCGGCCAACTTGGGTAACTCATTCCAGTGAGCCATGTAGGTATATTCGGCCCGCACACTGCTAAAGTGGTTGGTGAGATAGGCCTGAATGAGCTCTAGCGACTCATTGCGACCATGGAACTGAATGCGACAGTCCAGATTGCCTGCCATACGTCCTAGACGTTCCAGCCAACGGTAGAAGCCTGGCTCGAACTCAGCACGCGATGGTACCACCACCTGGATACGACGTAATGTGTTCAGGGGCTGCACGAAACGGGTCAGCACAATCTGGCGGTTCAGACCGTTATAGAGACTTTGGATGAAGTCGCCCCAGAACTTAGGATTAACTTCAGTATGGACGTGCATACCCATGATAATCTCTGAGCCATTGACCTCACGGAAGGCATGCTTGATGCCGTTAGCGATATTGGTGGCCAGACGTACCTGTGTCTGCATCTTGATGTCACTGGCAGCAGCACGTTGCTGCAACTGTTCCAAAAGACGCAGTCCGCGCTCGCGATTCGTGGCAGCATGATCGTCATCATATACCACGTTGAGTGCAACCAGTCCGTTATGATGAGTCTGGCTACGCATCATGATGGCTAACTCCAGCAATTGTGGCGCAATCTCAGGGTATTTGACACAGAGTAGTATCTTCTCATGTTCATGGTGGCTATTGGCTGTTGGGTGCTGGCTGTTGGCAATGACAATCTCCTGTGCGGCCTTCTCCGTCATCATGGTCGATATGATGCAGGTGATAAGAATCATAATCACCACACCGTTCAGCATCTCATCGTTGACGAGATACACACCGGGACTGACTTCCAGGCGCATACCGACCATGACCATCGCAATGGCACCAGCGGCATGGGCGCAGGTCAGACCGAACATCATGTGACCTGCTGACTTGGGCAAATGGAACAACAGACTGCTCAGATAGGCGGCTACGGCCTTGCCAAAAGTACCGAAGAAGGCTATCAGAAACACAATCCACAGCATGTGGGGACCCTCGAACAGGGTACCGACATTGATGAGCATGCCCACACCAATCAGGAAGTAGGGAATGAACAGCGCATTACCGATAAACTCGATGCGGTTCATTAAGGGCGACACATGAGGGATATATCTGTTCAGAATCAGTCCTGCAATAAAGGCGCCCACAATGCCCTCAACACCGATAGCCTCAGAGGCAGCGGCAGACAGGAACATCACGGCCAACACGAAGATGAACTGCATGACGGCATCAGAATAACGGCGCAGAAAGTAACGGGCTAAAATAGGGATGAGCCAGATGCTGGCAGCACAGAAGATGGCAAACTTCAGAATGAACAGCAGCCAGAACTTCATGCCTACATCTTCACCATACGAGGCGGCCAGAGCGGCCAACATCAGCAGGGCCAAGAACAGGGATATCATGCTCGATCCCACACTGAGCATCACGCTGGAGTCGCGTCCCAGTCCGTAGCGTGAGATGATAGGGTAGGCGATGAGCGTGTTGGATGCCATAATGCATCCCAACAGGAAGGAGGCCGTCTGGGAATAGCCTAACAGCCATAGTGACATGACGTAGGTTAGTACCAATGGTACGAGACAGGTGAGCAGGCCGAATATCAGAAAACGGTTGGAGTTTCGCTTCACGCTCTCCAAGTCCATCTCCAGACCTGCCAGAAACATGATATATAGCAGACCGACCTTGCCAAATAACTCGAACGACGAGTCGCGCTCTAAGATGTTCAATCCGTGCTGGCCAATCAACATACCTGCCAATACCATACCAATGATATGCGGGATGCGCAGCTTACCCATAATAATCGGGGCAAACAGGATGATGAGTAACACCACACAGAAGATGAGTGTAGGGCTCGTAATGGGCAGATATACGTCTAAAATCAGCATTCTGACTGCAAAGGTACGAATAAGTGAGCAAAAAGCAAAACTTTTTTTGCTTTTTCGAACGGAAGTGCCTTAACCAAAGGTTAAAGGTACGAAATAATTGATAATTGACAATTGATAAATGACAATTTTTCGTAATTTGTAATTTGTAATTCATTATTTTTTCGTACTTTTGAACGCGAAAATAGAAAAATAATGAGAACGGCGATTATCGGAGGCGGAGCTGCAGGATTCTTCTTGGCCGTCAACCTGAAGGAGATGATGCCGGAGATGGACGTTACCATCTTCGAGCGCAGCAATCGTGTACTGGCGAAGGTGGAGATCAGTGGCGGTGGACGTTGTAACTGTACCAATTCGTTTGGACAGGTAACGGATCTCTCTCAGGTTTATCCGCGTGGTCACCGGCTGATGAAGCGCCTGTTTAACGTATTCAATCATGAGGATGCTTATGGCTGGTTTGAAAATCATGGCGTTCCCTTGGTGACGCAGGAGGATGAATGCGTATTCCCTCAGGCGCAGGACTCACATGCTATCATCAACTGTTTTCTGTCTTTGGCTCGTCGCCATCATGTCCAAATATGTACAGGTAGGAAAATCCAGTCGATGGATGAGCTCAACGGCTATGACTATGTGGCTGTGACAACGGGTGGTTCGCCCAAAGGAGAAGGACTGCGCTGGTTGGCAGCTTTGGGTCATGAGATAGAGGCACCAGTGCCGTCGCTGTTTACCTTTTCCATTGCGGATGACAAACTACATGCGATGCAAGGATTAGTTGTTGAGAATGCAGCTGTCTTTATCCCTGGCACCAAGTATCGCGCTGAAGGCCCCTTGTTGATTACCCATTGGGGTATGAGTGGCCCGGCCATTCTGAAACTGTCCAGCTATGCCGCCCGTCATCTGGCTGACAGTCAGTATCGGGCACCCTTATGTGTTAATTGGTTGTGTCAAGGCGAGGCTGATATCCAGCATGCTCTTCGCGAAATGGGAATTCGTCAACCCCAGAAACAATTAACGACATATAATCCTTTTGGTCTGCAACAGCGTTTATGGGCTTGTTTGTTAGAAAAGGCTCTTGACCAGCGTGCTTCGCTTCGTTGGAGTGAATTGAATAAGAAGGACGTCAACCGTTTGGTTAATATCTTGATGAATGACAACTATCAGATAGAAGGGCGTGCTGCATTTAAGGACGAGTTCGTTACGTGTGGCGGCATCTCTCTTAAAGCTGTCAATCCTTCTACGCTCGAGAGCCGTCATGTGCCACATCTTTATTTTGCCGGTGAGGTACTCGATATTGATGGTATTACGGGTGGTTTCAACTTTCAGGCGGCTTGGACAACTGCATATACTGTTGCTCGTAGTATTCTTTGACCCGGTCAAAGTGTGGCGTTGCATTGTTATGAGTCAAAAATAAGGCAGGGAGACGAAATCTATGCATAAAAATTTGGTAATTAGAATAATTATGCATACCTTTGCACCCCAAATAGTATAACAAAAGGAAAAGAATTAGACTTATGAAAGTAGCAATTGTTGGCGCCTCAGGCGCTGTAGGTCAGGAATTCCTGCGCCTGCTTGATGAGAGAAACTTCCCTATGGACGAACTGGTGCTGTTTGGTTCTGAACGATCAGCAGGTACAAAGTACACCTTCCGTGGTAAGGAACTGACGGTAAAACTACTTCAGCATAACGATGACTTCAAGGATATCGATATCGCCTTTACCTCTGCCGGTGCTGGCACATCGAAGGAGTTTGCCGAGACCATCACCAAGTATGGCGCTGTGATGATTGACAATAGTTCTGCTTTCCGTATGGACGACGATGTACCCTTGGTGGTGCCTGAGTGCAACGCTGAGGATGCTCTGAAGCGTCCTCGTGGCATTATTGCTAACCCTAACTGCACCACGATTATGATGGTTGTGGTACTCCAACCCTTGGAGAATATCAGCCACATCAAGCGCATCCACGTGTCTTCTTACCAAAGTGCTTCTGGTGCAGGTGCTGCCGCTATGGCCGAACTGCAGCAGCAGTACAAGGAAATGGTCGAGGATGGCAAGGTGAAGACCATCAAGAAGTTCCCTCACCAGTTGGCCTACAACGTCATTCCGCAGATTGACGTCTTTCAGCCCAACGGCTACACCAAAGAGGAGATGAAGATGTATAATGAGACGCGCAAAATTATGCATACCGATGCCAAGTGCTCGGCTATGTGTGTGCGTGTCAGCTCACTGCGCAGTCACTCTGAGAGTGTGTGGATTGAGACCGAGAAGCCCATCAGTGTAGAGGAGGCACAGAAAGCTATCGCTGCTGCTCCTGGCTGTACGCTGGTTGACGATCCCGCTACGCTGACATACCCCATGCCTTTGGATACTGCTGGCAAGGACGACGTCTTCGTAGGTCGCGTGCGCAAGGACCTCTCTGACGAGAACGGTCTGACCTTCTGGCTCTCTGGCGACCAGATTCGCAAGGGTGCTGCCCTCAATGCCGTTCAGATTGGTGAGTACTTAATCAGGGTAGGTAACGTTAAATAAATACTTATGAAGAAGTTAGCATTTTTCCTGTTGGGTGTTATCGCTCTCGCAGCTTGTTCTGGCGAGAAGGCTCCCTTTAGTTATCGTGGTCTGGCAATGAACATGCCATTGACTCAGTTTATGGACTCACTGCAGAAACGTGGCTTTGCTGTTGATACGGCAGCCTCTGATAGTGGTAAAACTTGGGTACTGAAGAGCGATGCCGTGAAGTACCATCTGCTGTTGGCCTTCAAGGGTGAGAAACTACTGATGGCTCAGGAGAACTATACGATGTCAACGAACGACAGCACACGTGATGCTTGGCAGGAGTTGCGCGACAATCTGGAGAAGGAATTGGGCACATGGCCTAACATGCCGAAACATGGCGATGACCATAAGATAGCAACCTTCGAGACAGATGGTGGTTTCATCACGTTGACGTTGGAGAATACTTATTCACCGAACCTTAACGTCCGCTATCAGGTGAAGGACGAAGAGAAGTGATAAATGAGAAGTGATAAAGAAAAAAGAGAGCTCATGCTCTCTTTTTTTGTGTCGACACTTGCGACACAATTTTCTTAATCGAACCAACGCCAAAAATACTATAACGTTAAATATCAGACAGTTATAAGAAACTTACAAAATCGACTTTTCCGCCAAAATTCGGTTGAATCACGCCAATTTAAGTAAAAAACGCCAAAAATGCGCCAAAAATGTTTGGTTTGTTTATGATGATTTTGTAACT
>CACWOS010000013.1 GCA_902762565.1 uncultured Prevotellaceae bacterium | reverse complement strand
AAGGTAAGTGAAAATTCTGACATGGCAAAATCCTGGGCAACTTTTTGTTGCTCAGGCACTTATAAATAATGTTAAACTATAGTGTTGCGGAATTAAGGTTAAAGAGTCTATTAATACTTCTCTTCCTGATAACATCTTTATCGGTGCAGGCTCAGCGTGAGCGTAACTATATCTACCTGTTCGATTGCACCAAGTCCATGACTGGTTTTAAAGGGAGTCCTAAAATATGGGAACCTACTAAAAACTATCTGAAAAAAGAACTTGAGAAACATGTCCCTGGTACTACATTGCATGTTGTCCCTTTTCAGGAGAATGTCCTCCCTGCATTTAGTTTCGAAGCCAATAATCTAAACTGGACTAAGATAGAGGCGGACTTAGAAAAATATGTTAAAAATGTTACCAATACAAATATCTGTGCTGCATGGGATGCTAAAGATAAATATATTAATCCACATAAAGACAATTACATTATATTGTTGACTGATGGGAAGGATAATGTTAATCCACAGGGAGCTGTTGCGAGAAAATTAAGTGAGTGGTGTGGAAAGTATTCTAATACATATGCATTTTACGTTCTACTAACTAAAAATGCTGTTGATGAAGACGTAGTTAAGGTTATTAATATTTGCCCTAACGAGTTTCTTGTTGATGCTACTAAGAAAATCCCAGTATTTGGCGCATTTGACAATGACCTTATTATCTATGCGAATACTCTTAACCTTGACAGAGTCCATAAAATCGGTTTCTCGGCTGCAGGCAAATATGCGGCTAAGTCAGTCTGCACAGACCCATATTTTGATGTGAAGATAATAGGGAATAAGATAGAGAACGGACGAGTTCCTGTTCAAATTATCGCTAAACAGCCTATTCCGCAGATTAATGCAGCTCTTCCAGATACATATAACTTCACTTTTGATGTGCTATCAGATGAGGTCAATATTATTAATCCAACTCCAACTATTAAGGTACAGATGACTAATAAACCGGAGCGTTCGTTAGAGACCATATCTGAAGAAACTGATATGGGTAAGGCAACGTGGTATGATAGTTTTTTATTTTGGGGGACTAGTGACCCTGATACACTCGAATTGGATTTGAATACGGTATTTAATAATGAAGCAAAAAAGGATGGTTCTAGTGTAAAGTTAGCCATATCAGATTCTGAAGGAGAGAATGATTTTCAGATACTTTTAAATGGACAAAGTGTTGTGGACAATTCTTTTGTTGTCAAAAGCAGCGACAATAATCCCAATATAATATCTATTATTTTTAATCCAGGGGCAAAAGAAGGCACTCGCTACTTAGAAGTTAAGGCATCAGCAAAACATGAACTTGACAAGATTAACGATGTAACTGTAGAGCAATATAGTTTGATATTGCGTTCAAAATATACAGAAACCTGGAATCCTCTTAAAACGATTCTGCTATGGATAGCTATCCTAATAATAGCAGCATTATTGTTATGGTTCTTATTAATTAAACACTTCGTTTATCCAACAATTAAGGTCAAGACCATCCAGATTAATGATCCGTACTTTAGCAAGGTCAATGTAAAGGGTAAACGCAGAGTGGTTTTTACAAACAAGAAAATGGAACAAAGTCCGATTAGCAGAATCTTTACAGGCGAGATACTCTATAAGAAAAATGACATTTGGACTTCACCTTTGTCTTTTGAAGCAGGAGCCAAGAAGAGAACACTTAGAGTGATGCGAACAACGGATTATGTGTTTGATCCATACACTTCTATGTTGAAAGCCCCCAACGATTATGTGGTTGAGAACACTAATGACAATACGAAAATCAAAATATCCATCAATTAGCTAAATCTAAAAACGTAATATTATGGCAAATAAAATTAAAAGATGCCTCTATGTAGGTCTTGGTGGTACAGGCATGAACGCCTTACTGCACACAAAGAAAATGTTCGTTGAAACATACGGTGAGGTTCCCCCAATGATCGGTTTTCTCGGAGTTGACACCGATGGCGATGCTTATAAAAAGGAGTTACCGAGTAAGTATGGTCCCGTTTCATTGGCTCCAAATGAGCAGACACCAATTCAAGTAGAAGATGCTCAAGCAGCCTATATTACAAGTAAGCAACATTTTGGATGGGTTCACCCTGACAATGTCTTTGCACTTACTTCAATGACAAAAGGTGCTGGTCAGATTCGCAGTAACGGACGTTTTGCTCTAACCTGTAATTACGAGAACCTTGCTAATAAGGTTAAAGATGTCGTTCTCAGAATTACGGATGCCAACATCAAAACTAATCCTAAGTACGATGCCGATTTTGTAGGTGATGTTGAGGTTCATATGGTATTCTCAATGAGTGGAGGAACTGGAGCTGGTACATTCCTCAATATGGCTTACGTCATTCGACAAGCATTAGGAAAGTGTAAGGTTACAGGCTATGCCGTTCTTCCTGATGTGTTTGAATCTATGTCGCAGTATGGAATGGAGCGAGTAAAACCCAATACATACGGAAGCATTATGGACCTCGACTATTTTATGCATCTCAATGGCACAGAAGGACTGCAATTTGACTACGTGACAGGTACACAAGATATTAAGAGTAGACCATTCTCTGCATTCTTCTTCATAGACAACAAGAATAAAGGAGGTGACTCATATAGCAATATTGATCAACTTGCCGAAATGATTTCACTCGCTCTCGTGACCTCATCTGGAGAACTCTCCGGCTCAGTTGATTCCGTTACTGATAATGTTGAAAAGAGCATTATGAATGGTGATGGAATGGTAGGCAACAAACGCGCATGGGTTAGCGGAATGGGAGCATGTGAGATCCTCTTCCGTGGTCAGGATATGTGTGAAATAAATGCATTAAAGAACGCCCAACGTATCATTCAACGTATGATTAGCAGTTGTGCGGATGCTAATATGATTGTTAACAATTGGATTGACTCTCCAGAGGTAAATATCCGTGAGAATGGTGGTTCTGAAAATGATAACGTAATAGACTTCTTACTACCTAAAAATCCTAAATACCCATTAGAGGATATTGATGACGATCAAACTGCCGAGGCGTCGGTAAAAGCGTTTGTTGAAGCTGTTCGTCCTAAGGATGAAGAGGTTCAGAATAAAGTTCTTGAGCTAAAAGGACGTGTTTTGAGAGAACTACATAATTTGATGGTAAAGAGCATTAATCAGGAGTGTGGCGTAGGACTTGCCAATGATGTTCTTGATAGTCTGCAAAGCCAGATTGAACTCTTCCTCAGTGAGATGAATGCCGAGAAAGACAAGCTGAATGAAGCCCGACCTCGTATTGAAAATGGCATTAAAGTTGCCAGTGCAGATTTGAAGGATTATAGCGGACGCTTCTTTAAGAAAAAAAGTACATTGGAAGATTTGCGCCAAAACGTTTGCGAAGCAGGTATGGCCTTAGCTGTAAATGTTCGTGAATTAAAGCGTAGAGACGGAGCTATTACTTTCTTTAGTGCTTTAATGCAAGCAATCAATGAAGAAAAACTTAAAATAAGAGATATTGAAAACAAATTGAAGGCTGTTAATACCGCTTTTACCAATAGGATTTCTGCCCTTCAAAATAATGTCAGTCGCAACAATTCTGCATCGTTCCAGATTGACCTTGCCAAGCAAGCAATCAATACCATCGGTATCAATGACGACGAGATTCAAATAGTTGACTTCCTTGCAAAATTGCCTTACACGGAGAAGTTCTATGAAATAGATATCAAACCAACATTGGAAATTGAGAAGGAATTGCTTAGTTACACTCTCACATTACCTACCGCTAAGAAATGGGCTAACACAACAATTGACGACGTGATGAAGAAGATGGATAAAGAAAATCCTGATGAATTGAACAGAATTCTTCGTATGGCTCTTGGCAAGGCAGCTCCGCTATTGAACATTAATACACGTGGTGAAGTTGGATATAGAGTAGCTCATTTTACATACGTCGGTGTTCCAATGAGTAGTACGATTCTGAGTGATAATGGCAGATTGGAATGCCTTGCTGGTGGGGAAAAGATTAACTTTACCCGTTTGGGAATGAACGACCGCATTATTATCTACAATCAAATTGGCGTTGTGCCAGCTTATTTCATCGGATCTCTTGAGAGCTACCGACAGAAGTACATAAACAGTACCATTTTCTCTCATTTCGACTTCAACTTATTTAACAGAATGATGAAGGAGAATTTCTCGCTAGAGCCCGTAAAAGATGATGGAGCAAAAGATATCGAGTTGTGGGTGCGTGGATTTGTATTTGGTCTCATCAAGAACGATAATGGAAAATATTATGTGAAAAATAAAAAAACTGGTAAAGCTTTGCTTGACTATTGGGTTGAGTTGGCAAATTATCGTGATGATGCTTTCAAGCTCTTTGTTGCCGACATCTTTACATTACGTCCTCAATTTAAGGATTACATTGTAACTTGGCATAAAGATCATGGTCAGGATGCTATTAAGCAATTGCGCTCTGATGTGAAGGCAAACTATCGCGAGAAGTATTCTCAATTGTTTATGGACAATGAAGAGTTATTGTCTAAGGGCAACGAGCAGATTGCCGACTTGATGGAGAAAGAACTGAAATTTATAGAAACTTTGGAATAGGAAACAAGTTCATGCGGCCATATTGCTTATGAGACATACCGCGACAATACTTATCGGCCAGGACTTGAAGTTATTTACTGCTCGTCTTGGTAAGTACATACTAAAGTATGGAGAGGCAGACGCTTCTTCATACTTTACCTCAATAACATGGTTAATTGAGGAGGGGAAGACTAATATTAAAAAGGCTGTTAGAGACGGTAGTAGTAGTTTTGACTTTGTCTCAACCATGCAGGACAAGTATAAAACAAAACTAGAGGAAATCAAAGTACTTTCAAGTGCTGACAGAGATCTTGATTTGCGCCATTTTTTCATTGACCTGCATCAGAGTACAGTTACTATTAATAAGCCTGGTGACAGTAATAGCCTAATATTATCTCTTATTATTCCACTTTATGATGTTCGAGCCTGCGATGAAGCAGTACATATAATTGAAGCTACTAGCAATATCCAATCCCACTATACAATTATGATAGTGGGGCTATGCGAGTCGCTTGGCAATATAATCTCACCAGAAGAATTTCGTGATATAACAGCTGAAAATGAGGCTGAGAAGAAATCTGTTCAAAAGCAAATGCTTGACAAATTTGCCAAATTGAAATTGGAACAAAATACGCTAGAACAGATTGTTGTGGTTCAAAATACTAACAGTGATGGTTATGCCTTGAACCTTGACCAAGACTCATTCGTGCGAATTTTGGGTGAACTTGCTCTTATTTGTCTTGAGAAGTATAACACTGTATTTACCCAAACAGGTATTTACGACAGAGAACATCTAGCAACAGCATTAGGTCTTTCTGTGATGAATCTTGATAAATACTATTTTGAGAATTATCTTTTGCGTCGTGCATACTTGCATATTATGGAACGCGAAGATGTTACAGCCCAGGAGGTCGACCTGAATAAAGTAGCCATTGTTGCCAATGCATGTTTGACAAAACATAAGAATTTCTTCTCCGATTTTTATGAGGGATTCGTAACACCCTTATGGAGGAAAAACACGCCGCAAGAAACAATTATCTCTCAAACTGCAGAACCACTAAACGACAAATTTATAGAGGTTACTGAAGACTTAACTTCTTATATACATGACCCTAACTATTCTTTACCAGAAAAGCAGGCTATTTTAGCAACAGTTCTGGGATATGATGATGCATTTTTAAAAGGAAATCTCTTTACTGACCAACAGCTTACAATAGATAATCTAGACGAAGAAGTTGCTAATTATTTTATAGAAGCCAACAATGCATGTGTTAAAAAAGAAGAATCTGAAGACCCAGATGAGGAGGATACAATCATCTATGGTCCTTTAGGTGATTTGTGTGCAGACGAAAACGGACATGTTACATTACCGATAAAAAAACTTCAAAAACTTCGTAACGAGATCCGTCAATCGACCAACTACATCCGTGAGAAGAGTAAGGAGTTGGAGAAAATAGATATTATGACTAAAGATGCTGAAGATAGTGAGAAACGTCTAACAGAGAAAGGGTTTGTTGTAGACGGAAATCTATATCATTTCGACATTAGTCATGAGGAAGTAAAATTCAATGAGACTTATGAAGCTCAAAATGTAACTGAAAAAAACGTTAGTCTGAAAGATTATTTTACAAACGTAAAAGATCAAGGACAGATAGGAGCATGCACAGTATTTGCGATATCTTCTATATATGAGTATATTCTTAAGAGATACTCCAATGAAGAAGCAGATCTTTCAGAAGCTTTTGTATATTATAATGTACGTCATATTGACGGAAGAGAATTGGAAGATACAGGAAGTAGTTTCCAGGATGTTATCGAAAGTATAGGAGAGCAAGGTATCTGTACAGAAATACTTCATCCATATTCAAGCTCGCTCAGTGACATCCCTTCTGATGAAGCTTATTTAGATGCTGAGAATCGTCGTATAACTAAAGCTCTTAATGTCAATATTGAAGAAAAAGATATTAAGTCTGCTATTCAAGAGGGATATCCAGTTGCTATCTCTTTAAAAATTTTCGATTCGTTCCAGGCTACATCGGGTTTTGTAAAGCGTCCAACAGATAGCGAAATAGAATCTGCTGATTTTGGCTATCATGCTATGGTCATTGTTGGCTATTCCGATGATACGAAGTTCTTCTTGGTACGTAATTCTTGGGGAGAGAATTTTGGTGACAACGGCTATTGTTACATTCCATATTCATATATATGTGATCCGGAATTAAATCGTATGGCATGTATAGTTAAAGAAGTTAGCTGTCCAGGCATCGCCAATATCACTGTGATTGGAGGTGGATTAGGCCAAAAGCAAACGGTTCAATTCAATATGAGTGATGCAGCCATCAAATCATATGTGATAAGAAACCTTGTAGACGAGGAACGTATATATCTAAAGAAAAAGCAACAAGAGGATGCTAAAGTTAGGATGGATTATGAAATGCTAATGCAAACTTTGGGTAAACAAACTGTCCGTACACAAATTTTGGAAGGCAAAATGGACGTCTTAAGGGATGAAATAGAAGAATTAAGGAAGAAACGTGATAATATTAATAGGACAGAACGTGGAATTGCGCTTCGCAATTTTGACTCTAAATCATTGAAGACGAAACTTTACATGGGTGGTTCCATGTTGTTTCTTGCTATTTTATGGGGGGTACTTTCGTCTTTCCACAGTAGCTTTAGTGATTGGTTGAAAAATGATTGGTGCTATATCTTGATTGGTATATTTGGTGTTTTAACTATATTATTGATGTACTACTGGTGGTGGGCTCGTAGCCAACGCAGAAAGTTAGAAATCGAATACGAAGAAATGTCTGCAGACTTATCTTCGAAGATGCAAAAGTTGCAAAATCAAGCAAATGAGCAGAAGATGAAGATGCATGTAGCGGGGATGTTTATTGATAAATTGCTTACTCTCAAAGCCTCTATTGACAAGACATATCAGGGTATGAAGGCTTATATAGGTAATCTTTCTACTTGGTATTACGAGGAAAAGAAAGGGCTAGATATAATGGAACCTTTGGTCAAGGACCCATTCATCCCTCTTCTTTCGAACAATCAACTTAATAAGTACTTCGATGAGAATAAGGAAAAGATAACTGGCGGTATGCATTTATATGAATACTTTAATGGATTCAAGCTGGATGATGATGCAATCATTGCATATAAACGTAAATTGAAAAAGAATGTACTAGTTCATATTGAGGCTCTTCTAAACGAATTTACAGTCTTCCGGCATATCTTTGAAACCAAGGATTATCCTTATCTCGACAAGGAATATGCATCTGCCAAGAACTTGTTACCAGTTCTTGATACCAAGTCTGTGCCATTCTGCCAGATTAAGAAAACTGCAGTTTTAAGACCACAGGCCCGATTCTTATTTATCCATACGGATGCTGGTAAAGAAAATGCATGGAACGCTACATATCCTCAACATTTTAATACCACACCAATATCTGAAAAAATCGAATCAGTTTATAAGATTGTTGGCCTAAGAATTCAGAATTTGACAGTTGATGAAGTAATATTAGATTAATATGGATAAGTTTAGTCAGTTATACGATCAGTACACTCTTTATAAAGAGAAAGTAAATAAGGATGATTCCAATTTTACTACTAATTTGTTGCAGTATGATGTCACAGAGGAATATTTTCTTAAGGTGAGTAGAGCTGTTGAGTTGCTCCACAAATTTTATGAAGCTAAGCTGACAAATACTACTATTCGTAATGCTGTAGCATATAGGTTCAATCATAATCATGCAGATAATGTAAAATTCTGCCTGCTGATTGACGTGTTGAGATGTTATGATGGCTTAAGTCATCCCACTACATTTACCACTCCCGAGGGTATCGCCTTAATGGTGTTACTAGATAAGATTATAGGAGAAAGCAAAATAATGACCTATGGCACATTAAATGCAGTGGATTCCGCAACCCTTTCATTAATCGACTTGGTTCCTTACCTTAGTGAGTGCTCTGAACAATTGGGGTCTAGATACTCCTTGTATTTGCCTACTATATTAGAGAAAAAGGCTCCTGATATGGAACAGTTATATAGGCGTATACTCTATAACCTTTGTAAAACGATTGCAGAAGTTGATGGAGAAATATCAGCGGCAGAAGAGGAATGGCTTCGAGAGATAGCTCTCTTGAATGATGATGACCCAAATAACGATATCGACATTAGTGAATTCTAACGATAAGCCTCTAAATATAGAATGACATACAGTATAGCCCCCTTCCCCAATAGGCATAGAAAGAAACGAACACATTATAGTGGCGTGTTCATTGTTGGCATGGCCTTTCTAGCCTTTATTGTGATTGGACTTACTGTATCACTCTCTATCCGAGCATGCTCACACCACAAGAATTATGCTCAGGAAGAATTTCAATCTGCAAAACCAAATAAATTACCAGTAGATACAAAATATGAAGATATTCCTGAAGTAAGTCAACCATATGAAATGCCTGATTCTGTTATCAGGATTTGCATGCCAAGGCCTTTGGAGGGCATATCAGAGCAGATTATTCGTAAGATATCATATATAGTTTCGTATAATAAAGACACAAAAATACCCAACTGGGTGGCCTGGCATTTGACGGCAGAACACACAGATGGCCCATACAAGCGTATGAACAACTTCTATGAAGAAGAAAGTGTTGGCATTCCACGTGCTACTATAGATGACTATCGTGGTAGCGGCTGGTCACGTGGGCACATGTGTCCTGCTGGTGACAACAAATGGAATGAGACCGCAATGTACGATTCATTCAGCCTTGTTAATGTATGTCCTCAGAATGCGAACTTAAACAGTGGTTTGTGGAACAGCTTGGAAATTGACTGTCGTAGATGGGCAAAGCGATATGGCGACATATACATAGTGTGTGGTCCCGTTTTCTTGAATCGAGAACATGAAACAATTGGCGTTAATGAAGTTTTTGTACCAGAAGTATTCTTTAAAGTAGTACTCTGCTTGAATGATTACCCAAAGGGATTTGGTGTAATCGTTAGAAATACTGATGGGAATAGAAAACGAGACTTGTATTATAACTCCATTGATCAAGTGGAACGTATTACGGGTATGGATTTCTTTCCTATGTTGCCAGATAAACTGGAGGACAGTGTAGAGTCTGAGGTGGATATGAATTTATGGAACTAATAATACAATAACAATGAGTAATTTAAGATTCCCCATTAATAAAATTGACAATGACAAATTTCAGATCGTTGTAGATATGTCGTTATATGCTAAAGAATCTCTCGTTGCAGCTTGCTACAAGTTTACTGACCGATTTTTTATCCATCAACAATCTATGGGTAATAACGTAGAAGTAGTATTTGAATCCAAAGAAGGTAATGCAGTAACAGATGTTGTTGTCAAACAGTTTTGTAATGAACTAATAGACCAGCAGGTTCGCTATAATACGAATCAGCAGTTTAGTCATATCCGTGATTTGATAGTCGAGGAAGCATTTAAACCAGTATCCGTATGAAAAAGTCTTTGTATTTGTTTTTGTGCCTCATTCTATCGTGTATTTCTTTCGATTTTTCCAAGCATAGTATAAAAGGCAGGGATAGTCAAGATCGGATAATAGAAAAGCAGAATAAGGATAACTTGATCCTAAAGCCATTTAAAATGGTTGGATTGTTGTGGAGTTGCACTCCAGATGACGAACCTAATAGAGGTGGACACCAATCCCATCAATCTCATAGTTCTCATAGTTCTCATTATTCATCACGTTAGTACTTTTGTTCACCAACTACTAGATTTTTATATATGAAGAAATTATTATATCCATTTATTGGTTTTGCCATTCTTTGTCTATCTTTCTTTAGTTCGGGTAAAAAGACAGAGGATAAACGAATTGAAGAACAGAGTTCCGACAAACTAATATTAAGGCCATTCCAGATGTTCGGATTATTATGGAGTTGCTCGTCTGGAAATTCTGATGAAGATGATTATGTAACGCCAGATCCTACCCATTATTCGGAATTGATAGACTCGATTACAGACTCAGGGACCCATTCTTCTCATTATTCTGGAACACACTACTCACATAGTTCTCAGAATCATTCTTCCCATTATTCAGGTACTCACCAGTCTCATTATTCCAGTACACATTATTCTCATAGTAATCATTCTTCGCATTACTCGAGTATTCACTCATCTCATTATTCAGGTACTCACCAATCTCACCAATCTCATTCATCCCATAGTTCCCATTATTCTGCAAAATAAGATATATGTCAAATTACCAGATATTGCCATTTCGATTTTCCCGTTTCAATGATTCGGAATATTTGCTGACAAATGATGTTGGTGAGTATATTTTTTTGTCCAACGATATTTTTGAAAAGTTCATTAATAAAGAACTTGATACAAAATCAACCCTATTTCAGGACATAGCCTCAAAACAAATCGCTACGACAGACAAAGTAGAGGATGTTGTGAATATGCTAGCCACAAAGTTCAGAACAAAGAAAAGCATTCTGCGTGATTTTACAAGTTTGCACATGGTAGTACCTACATTGCGTTGTAACTCCAGTTGTATATATTGTCAAGTGGCTCGAAAGAATATTGACGACCATGAGGCAGATATGACCAAGCAAACTGCAAAGAAGGTGATTAAATCCATCTTCCAGTCTCCTTCACCTTATATCAAAATTGAATTCCAAGGAGGAGACCCTTCCACATACTTGAAAATGGTTAAGTATATGATTGAAGAGGCAGAATGGCAGAATCTGTTCAAGAAGAAGGATCTCAGCTTTGTTATCTGTACAAATGTAACATTGCTTACACCAGAAGATGTGAAATATCTAAAAAAGCATAAGTGCTATATTTCGACTTCTCTTGATGGACCAAAGGATTTGCACAATACGAATCGTCCGTTACAGAACACCACTCATACCCATGAGAAGTTCGAGGAGAATGTCAAGATGATTCGTGAAATCTGTGGGCCGCATAGCGTTTCAGCCTTGATGACAACATCAAAATATAGTCTTGGCCGATTTAAGGACATTGTTGATGAATATGTTAGGTTGGGATTCAATAACATTTTCTTTCGAGCTTTGAATCCATATGGATTTGCAAAACAATATAAGGATAGGATAGCCTATCCCGTAGAGGACTTTATTGAAAATTTCAAAGAGGGACTAGACTATATCATTGAGTTAAACAAGAAAGGACTGTTCTTTGTGGAAGGCTATACAGCTCTATTATTGAAAAGAATATTGACTCCCTACGCTACAGGCTTTGTTGATTTGCAATCTCCTGCTGGTGTAGGAATTGCTGGCGTCATATATGATTGGGATGGAAATGTTTATGTGGCTGATGAAGGCAGGATGCTTGCTAGATTCAAGGATTACTATTTTAAATTGGGCAATGTAAATAAAGACGACTATCAGTCGATGTTTAATGGAGAAAAATTGCATTATATCATAGAGAATGCGTGTACAGAATGCTTACCTATGTGCTCTGAATGTGTATTCCAACCCTATTGCGGTGCAGATCCGGTACGTAATTATTCAGAGCAAGGTGACATTGTTGGCCATCGCCCCACAAGTGACATGTGTAAGAAAAATACTGCCATTATGCACTATTTGTTTGAGCTACTAAAGAAGAATGACCCTGAGATAAACAGAATTTTCTGGTCCTGGTTAAATTAATTGAAGATGAAGCAGATAAAAGGTATTCCAATCAATATTGAGGAAGACGTTCTCGGACGAATAACTTTAAAGAAAAGGAGCGTCTTCAATCGCAAGGATTATATTCTTGTGGCAGATGGCTTGCCTAAGATTCCTTCTGGATATTCAGCTGTCATTACAAACTGTCAATTATCCGGTAACGGTTGTAGTTGTGCGGTAGACAAGCAAGAGTTGTGTGAATTCAGTGAAGGTGATGTGGTTTTGATTTCGAGAAATGGAGAAATCATCTTTCTATACGAAATAAATTCCCTCCACAATGCCATATTCGCAACTGAACGTTGCAATCACCGTTGTATAATGTGCCCACAACCACCTGTAGAATCGGAAACAAATAAGACCCCATTCAACTTGAAACTTATTTCTTTGATGGACAAAAGTACACGTGAGGTTGGTATTACAGGTGGTGAGCCTACATTAATAGGAGATGATTTGTTTGTTCTTATTCGACAAATTCAAAAGTACCTACCAAAGGCAGCGATAAGTCTTCTGACAAATGGGGTGAAGTTCGCGGATAAAGCATATGCTATGAAGTTAGCAATGTGCAAACATCATGATTTACAGATAGACGTCCCCATCTTTTCAGATGTTGCGGATGAGCATAATCATATTGTAGGGGCTAAGACCTTTTATAAGACAGTGCAGGGATTATACAACCTGGCTTTGTTTAATCAGCGGATAGGTCTACGTATTGTTGTACATAAGCAAACATACAAGCGTTTGCCACAATTGGCAGATTATATATATCACAATTTCCCGTTTGTGAGTCAAGTTGCATTTATGCAAATGGAAACAACGGGTAATGCTGATACCAATCTGAATGAGTTGTGGATTGATCCATACGATTACAATGAGGAACTGAAACAAGCTGTTCTACTGCTTGCCAATCGTGGCATTCGTACTTTCATTTTTAATGCCCAACTATGTGTGCTTCCTCCAGAAATGAGGGAATTTGCTATTGCTTCTATCTCAGATTGGAAGGATTCATATCTCCCAGAATGTGATGGATGTAAGTTGCGAGAGAGATGCGGAGGCCTTTTCGCATCCAATCGGGAACATCACAGTGCACATATCAATCCAAATTTAGAAGACATCACGGCTTCGGCCTGTGTCTGAGATAGTTAACTTAATGTTTTACCTAATTAAAAAGGAGGTTTAATGAAAAGAGTACTATTTCTTTTGGTTTCTGCTCTTATGACATGTACCACATTCGCATCAAATCTTGGCAAAGACGTAATTGCCAAGGTGACGAATAACGATGTGGTATCTATCACAAAGCAGGGACAGGCTCTTATTCTGGAGCAGCCTATGAACGGGCAGGTTCAAGTGAACAGCCATCAATCGCATCGTTCACACAGCTCGCATCGTTCACACTATTCCAGTAGAATGAATTAATTATTTGGATGCCACAGGCTTGTCCTGTGACATCCTTTTATGATTTGTGAAGAATATGACAAAGAAGATAATTGATATATTAATACTTTCCGTTGGCATTGTGTTCCTATGCTGGTATTTGCCTGTCGCTTTTAATAATGTCTATGCATGTGACGATTATTGGTTTGGAACGAATGTGAGGGTTAATGGCTTTTGGGGTAATCAGCTGTTCTATTACTTTAATTGGGAAGGTTCTTATACGCATACGTTCCTTGCTTCACTGCCTCACGCTTTTCATGGTTCACATATACCATTTATTTTCAATTTGTTCTCTCTTGTATTGCTGTTCATCTCGTTATTATACATTTTGAGGACATATACGAGTTTGTCTTTTATGAGAGGACTAGCGTATTCATTATTCCTCATGTCCTTTCTGTATTTATGTACGAAAGGAAATGCAGAAATTCGTTTCTGGATATGTGCGAATATAACCTATATATCCGAAATATCTTTTCTGCTTATATTTCTTTCATTGTATCACGGTCTAAACAAAGAGTTCTCTTATAAGAAATGGGTGGGTGTGGTAATTCTCCTATTCCTTATAGGAGGTAGTAAGTTGACATTTATCATTTATGGGGTTTCGGGTATCATTATTCATGATATCTTATACCAAAATCGAGTGAGCAAGAATACAGTATTTGTCTTGTTTCTTTTAGGAGTATTTATCATATTGAATGTGGCTGCGCCAGGAAATTTCATCCGTCTTGAAGAAGAAACTATGCACAAAGATGCTGATATCCATATGAATATTGTTGAATCCGTATTTTATCGGATAACAGAAATGGAGCCTTTTTTATTGAATACACTATTCCTCTTGCCAATAGCTGCTCAATGGACAAATACACATACATATAAAAAGAAGCGTGTATTGATGGCAATGGCTGTCTTTAGTGCTGCTTTTATTCTAGACAGTGTGGTCATGTATATCTGTTTTAATGATTCCGGTCCACTAAGAGTTTATTTTGTAGCAGAAGTTTTGTGGGCATTATTAGCTCTGTTTGGCTTGAACCATTTCTATACGTCTGTGTTATGTAAATATTATTGTACTAGATCTATAATGATATTGTTTGCAATAATGGTCGCAGTTTCTCATCTGACCCTGATATTTCAAGTACCCAAGAGTATTGAATACTCTGAGAAAGCTCGTGAAAGAGACAAATATGTTATGTCATGCACAGCTGGTGATACTCTAAAAATAGCACCACTCCCCTCTTCTTATCTGATGCTTTCTTACTTTTCCAATGATGAGATATGGTTGGAGAGAATCTATTTGCCATACTTCCAAAAGGAGAACAAATTTATCCTTTTAGAAACACAAAATGATGTGGAGAGATGATATACTTGAGTTTTGATACAGAAGAATTTGACGTTCCGCGTGAATATGGTGTTGAATACGACACTATAAAAGAAGGTATGCATGTTTCCCAATATGGTATTGAACATATCCTTCAGATACTTAACGAAGAATCGATAAAGGCGACGTTCTTCTGCACATCAAATTTCGTACTCAATGCAACAGACTTGGTGAGAAGAATACAGAGAGAGGGACATGAGATTGCTTCACATGGCTGTGACCATTGGGAACCCAAATTGGACGATGCCAAACTATCCAAGAAGATAATTGAAGACAAAATAGGAGTTTTGGTTGACGGTTACAGACAGCCAAGAATGTTTGCTGTTGATAATAATGAACTGGCTAATTGTGGCTACCGATACAATGCTTCATTGAATCCAACATTCATTCCTGGCCACTATTCACATTTGAGAGTATCAAGAATTCCATGGGTGGAAAATGGTGTTGTACAAATACCGACATCCGTGTCGCTCCATCTTAGAATCCCTATGTTTTGGCTTGCATTACACCATTTCCCAATGAAAACGTATCTTTTGTTGATGAAGAGAATTGTCGATCATGATAATGGATTTAACACATATTTTCATCCTTGGGAGTTCTATCCACTAAATGACCATCCAGAATTTAAGATACCATACTTTATAAGACGAAAGGCTGGGATAGAAATGGAACAAAGGCTAAAACAGGTAATCGATTTTGCAAAAGCGCGAGGCTACAAATTTGGAACATATAGAGAATACGTAAATGAAACTCTCAAATAACATGAGACTTGTAATCGTATCACCATGCTATAATGAAGAAATGCTAATCGCAGAATCTTCAGTAAAATTAAATAGTGTGATAGACAATCTTATCGCAAAAGGTAAGGTTTCAAGTGATAGTATTATTTTGTTTGTAAATGATGGCAGTACTGATCACACATGGGATGAGATTGTAAAAGCTCATTTGTTATCTTCACGCGTATGTGGGTTAAATATTGCAACGAATGTTGGCCATCAATCAGCTATCATGGCTGGCATGATGACATCGCGGAATATAGCTGATGCAATAATTACTATAGATTCCGACTTGCAGGATGATATCAATGCAATAGAGCGTATGATAGACAAATTCCATGATGGAGCTAATGTCGTATATGGTGTAAAGAATGATCGGACCATTGATCCATGGTACAAGCGGAAGATGGCTTCTCTATTTTATAATGTTCAAAAACTTTTGGGTGTGAAAACAATAAAGAATCATGCTGATTTCCGATTGCTATCACGTCATGCTCTAGATACGCTCGCTTCGTACCCAGAACGAAATGTCTTTTTAAGAGGGCTAATTCCCCTAATGGGTTATGATATTGTTATGGTTGACGATGTGCTATCACCAAGAACGAATGGAGAAAGCAAATTCACTGTAAACAAGCAGATTCACTTAGCCATAGATGGAATAACTTCATTTACGACAAAACCTCTGGAACACATATTTGTATGGGGAGTAGTAATGATGGCTATCGCATTCCTGATGCTTATATATGTAACTGTTTCTTTAGTAATGGGACATGTGATAGCTGGGTGGGCATCACTCATGCTGTCCGTATGGTTTATAGGGGCAATACTCACAATGGGTGTTGGATTAATTGGTATATACATCGGAAAAATGTATTTGGAAATTAAACAGAGGCCCATGTATAGAATATCGAAATCAATTGGTCTGCAATTAGATGAAGAAGACAATAATGATGTAGTGTGAAAAGTTTAACCAAATAACAACTGAAGCAGTTCTCAAATAATAGTTGACTCGAATTTGTAGTAATGACAAGAAACAATAGTAAAATATGAAACAGGTATATCTCATTCTCTCAGCCCTGATGTTACTCTGCCTTGCGCCGATGCCGTATGGTTATTTCCAATTGGTACGATTTGTAGCGATGATAGTGTTTGGACTTATGGCCTATCGCTATTTCACCATAAAGAAAAGTTTTGCTGCATGGGTGTTTGTGATTCTGGCTGTATTGTTCCAGCCTATATATAAGATTGTTCTTGGACGTGGGATTTGGAATGTGGTGGATGTGATTGTTGCTGTTTTCTTGATTGCCTTATATGTGGTGGAAAGGTGGTTGGAGCAGAAAGGAAGTGTTGGTTATCAGCCATTACCACCAACGGAACAACCAGAGCAGATCGACAACAAGTTTGAATTCAGACTTGAAGGAATGCTTGGGCCCAAAGAACTGATATATGTGGCCAGTGAAGAGGATAGGGCTCTGACGGAATTGATAGAAAGACAACCCGATTTGTTTGAGGGATGGGGAAAGATGATTGGATTCCACATTGTCTATCTGCCTTTACTGATGAAGCGGCTGCAAGATAAGGAAGTAATTCGATATAGGGCTCCATATCTGGCAGAAGCGGAAATCGGACGGACAGCTATTGACAATGATTATCTGCTTCAGTACCTGGAACATCCTTCGGATAGAGGGAAAATAAAACAAGGGTTTATCCGTACTGAGGATATTCATAGAGGTAGCGGCGGAAAGGATAAGTCAATTAATCGTTTTTATCCGCTCAGTTCCAAGAGTTCAGAGCCAATAGCTGATCAACTGCATAGAATCGGCAAGCAGATTTCTATAGAGAAAAACGAACATGAGCGACTGCTTGAAAGTCGAGACAGTTATGACGATTGGGGCAATTATGAAGTTCATAACGCTGATGACCGTTTCAACTCGCAAATTAGCGAAGAGAATACTGATGACCTGATAGAAGAGGTAAAGGAGCGTATAGCCAAGTTGAGGCAGAGGGGGATATCGCAATACATCTTGGAGCAATTGATTCATCCAGACGATAGGCTAAGTAGATTGGTGATAACGAAGGACTATCGTATCGTATTGCCTGACTATCAGAATATGGAAATCAAGATGGAGCCTATTGTCAAGGCTGTATATTTGCTGTTCTTGAATCATCCTGAAGGAATAACATTCAAGTCTTTGCCTGGCTATCGCGAAGAGTTAGCGGATATCTATACGAAATTGCGTCCTACAGGGATGAGCGATAGGGCAATGCAGAGCATAGAGGATGTGACGAATCCGTTGCTGAACTCCATCAATGAGAAGTGTGCCAGGATTCGTGGCGCTTTTGTTGGCCAATTTGATGACCATCTGGCCAGACATTATTATATAGACGGTAGGCGAGGGGAGGCAAAGAAAATCGCCCTGCCTCGCGAGTTGGTGATCTGGGAATAAATCTTTCATTTTCACAAGGCTTGTGAGCGATTTTTGCTTTGAAAATAACATAATAGATAATAACTTTGCAACCAAACTTAATTTTGCAGATTATGGAAAAAGTGAAGATTGACAAGATGGAATGTCGATTCCCGACATTGTTCAAGGTGATGTGGATGGCGATAGTGGTGTGGATGCTAATGAGTATCGTCAACTTATGGGGCAATTGGCTGATGCAAGGCAAGTTGGATGGGTTTGGAATGAGTATTATTTTCGTGTTTGCCATCACTATCTGTGTGTGTTTCTGGAAAGGATTTGGGGGGCTTGATTCTCAATATGAGGTGTTGTCTATTAACTCCGTAACGAAAAAGATAGCGTCGTATACCATATTGATTTCATTTGTCGTTATGCTGGTATTCTCTATCTGGGAGATATGTGGAACAGCTGATAGTCATACTGAGTCTATGAGGAATGGCTCGTTCTCTATCCCAGGAGAGACATTATCTGCCGTTTTCGTGGATTTTAGTAAAGCAGTAATGCTGTCATTTGCTGCAGTCGCTATCTACTGGTATGTCAGGATGTGCTTTATTCTGTTCTCTGGACGTATCAGAAGATTGGGAATTGAGGTGGCCTTGGGCTTTATGATGTTATTGTATCTGTCGACGAACGGCAATGACCAATTATCGATAGACATGATAGTTGTGGTGATAGCAGGAACTTTCCTCTATGACATCTGGCGTTTTGCAGATTTCAAGGAAACGCAATTCTCAATGCGTCAACTGGCGAGTTTGGTTAATGAAGATGATGACAACAACAAATAAGAACAAAGTTATGACAGATTTCGAATATATATTGGAACAATGCAGGCAATTCAATGAGATCTTTGTAGATGAAGAGTTCGTGAATCATGGTATACATGGATACGACAATGTGATTAGCATAAAAGGTTGTCGCAATTTTTGGGATGAAGACTGCAAAAGGCTAAGCGCAATCTGCTATATATTGTCTCATTTTTGTGGTGTCGTGCCTCAGTTTATCGGCTTGGGTGATGAGGTTGTTTTTGCTGTGGCATCTGATGATTATGAATTAGAGTCCGCTTTTGAATATAAACAAGAATATATGAACTCGCGTCTACGCGATAAGATAGACAAGATGTTTAGAAGAGAATACGACAAAAATCTTGTCCTCGGCTGTATGCTTGTTGAGAAGTTTATCCATATAGTAGACCCAAAAATTAATGCAAAAGCGAGATGTCATGACAAAGACTATTTGTTAGGTCGCTTTGTTATTGAGTGCCCAGACGAGTTGTTCATGTCTGTCAATTCCATTGCAAGTATAAAGGACCTAGCACCGAAGAGTAAGAAGATGGATGCATTCATAGATTTGATTAATAATCTGGTAGCCCCACCTTGGAAAGAGCCGTTTTAATAATGACATCTAATACTCAATAATTGATTATGATTTGGCATATATTAGGAATACTGGCATTTGTAGTGATATACAACATCTGGCGCTACAATCAAGAGGCTGATAGCAATGATTATGGCTCAAACATAGAGCCAGAACCCAAGAATAATGAAGAAAATGTAACGCGTATGGAAGAGATGATTAGTACAAGGCAACTGGCTTTAAAGACCATCGAGAATATCGGGAGTAAGCCTAAATACGATGAAGCAGGACGCATTCAGTTTGAGTATCAAGGTGTGATATTCCTGATGGAGGCAGCCAATGACTGCATGTTCGTGAATCTGATTTGGCCCTGGTGTCATAGTTTCTCCAAGTTTGATATTGACGAGTTCGCAAGGGTTCGTCAGGTGGTGAATGAGGTCAATCTGCGTGACACGCTTTCAGTCGTCTATACCATTTCAGATTCTGATGACGTGGCATTGCACATCAAGAAGCATTTCATTTTTATACAGCAGATTCCTGAATTGGAAGAATATCTGAAGATGATTCTGAACAGCTTCTTCAGAACAGCTAGAACATTGGAGCTGGAGATAGAAAAATGCAGAATGCAGGAATGTGAGCAGCAAGTTTGAAAAATAGAGAGCTAAATGAAACTGGAAAATAAGAAAAGAATGTGGATAGTTCTGCTTCATGGCATCATACGGCAACATTACCCGATACAGCGAATATATGTATGGTAACTCTGTTGGGCTAGAACAGATGATGCTATCTCTGGAATAATGTCGAAGGGAGAGGAATGAAGGATGAAGGAAGATGGAAGATGTCTGATGTAAGAGGGAAGATGGTAAAAAAATCTAGCTTGTATAGTAGAATCAGACATAACAATTTGCTCCCGAAAATATTTCGGGAGCAAGGTTCATTATTTTGTCATCCAATTCTCGCCCTTCAAACCAGGAATACGGCTGAAGTGCTTTCCGTTTCCTGTCACGACGATGAGTTCTTCTTCAAGTGCGTTTGCAGCAATAAGCAAATCCATGTCACCAATCTTCATGCCCTTTTGCTCCAACTCCCAGCGTATTTCGCCATATTTCCTAAGATAATGAATTGTATAAGACTCGAAGAAAGTGGCGATCTCACCCACTTCTTCAAAATGTTTTTGCTTACCAGATTTATAAGCACCAAAATACAATTCTGCAAGCGTGATGTCAGAAATCTTACAGTTATGCACGCCAACTTCCCTAAGATGCTCAATAACGTTAGGGTTCTTCTTCAACAATGCTATGCATGTGTCAGTGTCAAGCAAATATATTCCACGAGTAAGCATAATCACCAAGTTTCAACCTCTCTTACGGCTTCTGCGCCCTGTCGCAAATCACATGCAATGTCTGTAGGTGAGCCATCGCCTCCCCAATCACCACTTATATTGGCTAAAAAAGCATCAAGTAACTCATTGTCTTCTTTGTTCCTTGTGGAGGCGTTGCTTACCAATTCTTCCAAGTTTTTCTTTGCTTCAGCATCTTCACGCTCAACCTGTGCTGCCATCTGTTCTACCAACCAGCGACGATCATGGCGGCTTAGACTATTAAGCATCGTCAGCACAGCATCCATTGGAATTGTACCTATCATTGTATTCATACTTCTTCTTTTTATGCATTCACGTTGCAAAAATACAAATAAAAAATGAAATAACAAGCAAAACGAAAAAAAAACAGCAAAAAGATGAAATAGGGACATTGCCTCGCGATTTGGTGGTCTGGGAATAAAATTAAGTTTTCGCAAGCCTTGTGACGGTTTGCAAATATCGATTATATTTTGTAACTTTGTCGGCAAAATAAGAAAATCAAGTGAAAATGGAAGCGAATAGTACATTACCATTCTTTGAGAATGAGATAAAGGATAGAATGCAGGGCATCATCAAGGTGATTGGTGTTGGCGGCGGCGGATGTAATGCCGTGCGCAATATGTACAACGACCAGATTCAGGGCGTGACGTATGCGGTATGTAATACGGATAGTCAGTCGCTGTTGCGTTCGCCTGTGCCGGTGAAGATTCAATTGGGTGAGGGCCTTGGCGCTGGAGGCAATCCTGACAAAGGACGAATGGAGGCTGAGAACGGCATTGAGGCCATAGAAAAGCTGCTGAGTGACGATACGAAGATGGTATTCGTGACGGCAGGCATGGGCGGTGGTACTGGTACTGGTGCTGCTCCTGTGGTGGCAGGCGTGGCAAAGCAGATGGGGCTGCTGACAGTTGGTGTGGTGACGATACCGTTCTTCTTTGAAAAGAAGCGAAAAATCATCAAGGCCCTGAAAGGTGTGGATGAACTGAGGAAGAATGTGGATGCCCTACTGATAGTCAACAACGAACGGCTATGTGACGTGTATGCGGATTCTGACCTGTCGGTAAAGGATGCGTTCAAACGAGCTGACAACATTCTGATGGATGCTGTGAAGGGCATTTCGGAACTGATAACCATGCCTAGTGACGGAGGCATTAAGAGTGACTTCCGTGATGTGGAGACGACAATGAAGAATGGTGGTGGGGCCATTATGGCGATGGGACGTGCTAGTGGTGACCATCGTGTTCAGAGGGCAATATTGGATGCGCTGGACTCGCCACTATTGTATGGCAACGATATCGGCAAGGCCAAGCGTATATTGTTTAATATCTACTCTAGCGACACGCATCCCATCTATGTGCGTGAATTGCAGGAAATAGACGACTTCTTTGACCAGCTGGATCCCAACATTGATGTGATTTGGGGTACGGCTACGGATGACTCCTTGGGTGAGGATGCGAAGGTGACGATACTGGCTACAGGTATGGAGAATGATCTGCGTAAGGATGTGCAGGCTGACATCCATCGCGACGTGGACGATTTCTATGAGGACTTGATTCCATTGCTCTATAAGCCTACGAAAGTGGAAACAATGGGCAAGATTATTGGCAAGGAGCAGAAATTGGATTTCAAAGTGGAAGAAGCCAAGGATCCTGAGCCTGCAGTAGAACCTGAGCCTATAGTTGAGGAACAGCCTACTGTCATAGAGCCTGAGGCAGAACCCATTGAAGAGCCAAAACAGCAGACCATCGTCGAGAAATGGAAGGGATGGCTGAATAGCCTGATGAAGGACGTGATGGAATGACGGACGGGACGCATCATACACCAGAAGAGATAGCTGAACAAGTGAGACAACTTGCAGGACAGCTACAGTTGGCAGGTCGGAAGGATTTGCTGCTGAAGGCTATTGGTGCGCCATTGCTGGAAGAACTGCGCATCGAGGCAGCAAGAGCAAAACTGAGCAGGCTGCAGATAACGAAGGATTACAGGTTCATACTTGTAGACTATCAGAATCGTGAGGTGGAACTACAGCCTGTACACAAGGCTGTGTATCTGCTGTTCCTGGCACATCCAGAGGGCATCGAGTTCAAGAGGCTAGGGGAGTATCGCGATGAGCTGACACGATATTATATGGCTACAGCAAAGCTACTGGACAAAGAGAAAATCATGGAGGGAGTTAACCATTTGGTGAATCCGTTGGATAATGCCATCAACGAGAAGTGTTCACGCATCAAGAAGGTATTCCTGGACATGATGGATGAATATACTGCCAGTTACTACATCATCAGCGGGCATACGCAGAAGCGATTTGCGGGTTCTAATCGTATCTGGTATGAGCGACTGAAGGTGATTACATTGCCAAGGGAGTTGGTAATTTGACGTTGTTTGTTGGCGTTTCAGAAGTTACAATGTTATATTTGTCAGACAAAAGGTGACAATTATTCTCTTTTTTTTGTTTTTTTTATAAAAATAGGGCGATAATTGAAATATATTTCGTACCTTTACAGCCGTGTTACTAAAAACTAGATTATATAAATAAGATATATAAGCAAAATATGGAAAAAGATTTTGAAGTGAAGCAGGACGGTAACGTGTTGACCATATTGCTAGGCAAGGATCTGGCAACAGCTAACGCCCCCATGCTGACGGAGGAATTGACCAAGTACAAGGAGCAAGGCATAACAAAGGTTGTGTTTGATGCAACGAAATTGACGTTCCTGGCCAGTAGTGGCATCCGTGTGGTCATTTTCTGCAAGCAGAAGCTGGGTGGTAGTCCTGAAATTGTGTTTGTAAACTGCGCCAAGGAGATCTACGATATCTTCGACATGACTGGTATTCGGTCGTTCATTACTTTTGTAGAGAAGTGAGAACCCATCAAGTGTAAAATTATAAAATCGTAAACCAAAAATGACCCAGTTGCATTTCCAGCCTATTCGTGGCAAGGCACTCGACACCATCGATACCATTCTCCAGACAGAGGAGGTTGCATCGGCAGGCGATGTGCTGGGCATCATCCGTCTGGTGGTCGAGGAACTGGTGGTGAACGTGGCAGACTATGCGTATCCTGACGGTGATAACGACTACCTGGACGTGGACATCAAGCGCGATGCTGACAGCATCACATTGTGTTTCCGCGACGGTGGCGTGCCGTTCAACCCGCTTGCCAAGGAACTCCCCAATACGTCGCTGCCATTGGAGAAACGTAGAATAGGCGGATTAGGCATTCTCATGGTCATCAAGAAGATGGATTTAGTGAAATATGAGTATGCCAATGGTGAGAACGTACTAACTGTAATAAAAGAATTAAATTGTAAATTGTCTAATAGTATATATAATTATGGCTGCAATAAAAATATTAAGTGTTGACGACGAGGCTCCATTGGAGTTGTTGATGAAACAGTATTTCAGACGTAAGATTCGCAACGGCGAGTATGAGTTTTATTTTGCCCACAACGGCTTGGAGGCTCTTGCTATTCTGTATAATAACCCAGACATTGAGATTATCCTCTCGGACATCAACATGCCTGAAATGGATGGTCTGACATTGCTGGCAAAAGTGAACGAGATGCGTAATCCTGCACTACGTGTCATCATGGTGAGTGCCTACGGCGATATGAAGAACATCCGTCAGGCCATGAACAATGGTGCCTTTGACTTTGCTACGAAACCCATTGATATGGACGACCTGTCTGTGACCATCGAGAAGGCTATTGAGCAGATTCGGTTTGTGCACGAGTCGCAGAAAGCGCATACGCAGTTGGAGTCGCTGAAGAAGGACCTGACGACGGCCAGAGACATCCAGCAGTATATCCTGCCACAAGTGTTCCCACCATTCCCTGAGGAAAGCGATAAAATGGACGTCTACGCTTCGATGGAGGCGGCCAAGGACATCGGTGGAGACTTCTACGACTTCTTCCGTATTGATGACGAACGCTTTGCTTTTGTCATTGCTGACGTCTGTGGCAAGGGCATTCCTGCTGCCCTGTTCATGGCTGTCAGTCGCACGATGATCCGTTCGAAGGGTTCGCAATGTGACAATGCTGGAGAGTGTCTGACGGAGTCGAACAGGCTGTTGGCTTCCTACTCGGTAGACTGCATGTTCCTCACCGTGTTCTATGCCATCTATAATACGAATACAGGTTTTATTACCTATTGTAACGCAGGCCACAATCCGCCACACTTGTTGCGAGCCAACGGCACGATTGAGGAGTTGCCGATGGCTCGCAACATGATAGTGGGCGCGTTTGACGACATAGAATATAAGGAAGACACCTTGCAGTTGGAGCATGGCGATACGCTGGTGATGTTTACTGACGGTGTGACTGAGGCGATGAACGGTGCAGAACAGGAGTTTGGTGTCGAGCGACTGGACAATATCCTAAGCGGTATGGCTGGTAAAGGTAGTCAGCAGATAGTCGAAGCCGTCAAAGCAGGCGTAAGTGACTTCGTGGACGATGCCGAACAGAGCGACGATATAACGATGCTAGTCCTGAAAAGAGAATAAGATATTAACGAAGTATTGAAGGTGAACAGGAAGGATGTGATTATAGGGTGCATGGGAGTCCTGCTACTATCATCGGTATCGGCAGGGCTTTACGTGCATCATGTGGACGATGAGCGCATAAGTGAACTGGAGGCGCAGCTCGACGTATTGCACGAACAAGAGAAACAGTCGGTTGTGGACCGTCGTGTGAGCAAGCAGATGGAGGAAATAGCCTTTGGCCAACAGACCCTCTCTGAGGAGCGCAGTAGGGAAGCCATACGCCAGTCTGAGATTGCTCAGGAGATGACCCTGCGTTCAGAGACTGAACGAAAAAGGGCTATCGAGGCGCAAGGCATAGCAGAAGATGCTGCACAAGAGGCTATGACTGCCTACCAGATGGCTGAGCACCAACGTGTGGAGGCTGACAATCAGCGTCGACAGGCTGAGCATTCAAAACTGGTGACGGACACCCTAAACTATATTTCGTTAGGTCGTACGCTTGGCTCGCAGTCATACGCTATCTATCAGAGTGGTGACAAGGAACTAGGTAATATGTTGGCCTATGCCTCATACCTTTATACAAGCGATTATAATGGTGACCTCTTTTACCCCTCCGTCTTTCAGGCTTTTACACAGTCGGCAGGTGGTCGTCGCACTTGGAACATCCATACTGGCAGCATTTCGCGCATAGACCTCCTGCCTACGGACGGTAGCATGCTGACGGTAAGCACCTATGGTGAACTTTTTGCCCACCGCATGCAGGGCAGTCAGATGCAAACATCGCGCCTCATCAATGACAAATCCTATTGTTTCCGCGATATGTTCGCTGCTCCCAATGGGAAGGTTTATGTCGTCAGCCATACTGGCCATTTGGTGGTGGTCAACGGTAACCAGACGCATGTCATTTACTTGGAGAATATTGCCAGACCCTTCAGCCTGCAGAATATGGACAATGGTCGACAGTTGCTCATCATAGGAGAAAATAGTGTCGCTTTGCTGGACACCGCTACAGACAAAATCATTGGCACGCGTCGTTTAGCTTTCCGTGTCACCAATACTGGTAGGCGCGACTACAAGCCTCTGCTCTTCGACAACCGTGGGTATATGCACCTTGTCAACAGTCTTGATGACATCACTAACGAGAAGGTGCCCGTTTCTGGTCAGGTAACGTCCTTTGCCAGTTCAAAGAATGAACATCTTACAGCCTACGGAATGGCTGATGGCACTATCTGGATGATTGACGGAAAGAAAAAGACGCATAAGCTAGTGGGGCATCTCTCGCAAATCACTAAGATGAAATTTAACGGCAAGCGCCTCTATTCTTCCAGCTACGATGGTAAGTTGCTGTTCTGGATGACCAGCGACACGCAGATTAAGCCCATCACACTGTTCCAGTCCGTTAGCTGGCTGAATGACTTTACCTTTAATAAGAATAAAGATTATATCTGGACAGGCGAACACAATGGTACCGTCACGGAATACCTTGTTGCGATGCCAAAGATTGCCGAGCGCCTGCGCCAGAATGTGAAGCGCAATTTTACCACGGAAGAATGGAACTACTATGTGGGCAAAGGTATTCCGTATAGGAAGATAAAAGAGTAAAAGTAAAAGGTAAGAGACATGAAGCAGTACAACATACAATGGATAAAGAGTTGGGTAAAATCAGTTATACCTTTCTACCTTTTAACTTTTTTACCTCTATCCTTAGGGGCGCAGGGACTTCCCTTGATTCGCAACTATACGGCGGCCGAATATGGTGGACACAATCGTAACTACGATATAGAGATGGGGGAGGACGGTACGGTGTACGTGGCTAACTTCGAGGGATTGCTCTACTACGACCGTGCCCGTTGGCGCATGATTCATACGTCTAACATCAATCGCGTCACGGTGGTCTATCGTGATAGCAAGAACACGATCTGGGTGGGTGGATACAACTATTTTGCCCGTCTTCAGAAGCAAGCCAATGGCACGCTGTTCTTGCAAGAAATCTGTAAGAAGGACTTCTTCAAAGGCGAGGTGTTGGAAATCTTCGAGGATGAGGGTTCGCTACAATTTGTCGTCAGCGATAATAACATCTACGAGATAAAAAATGATGCAGGCAAGTCTGTCCCTACCGTATCGTTAAAGAAACGCACCAATGCCAACTTCCGTATTGGCGTTGAGTCCCAGGTCGTCTCGTTGGAGGCCCTGAAACAAGGCGACGATGATGCCTTGCTGAATGACATCACCCAGACGGAGGAACTGGACGGTGGACTGCAAGTGAAAATCAAGAAGAATCATGGTCTGATTATTGCCGACGCCCAAGGTCGTGAGCTATATACTATTACAGAAGACAACGGTCTATGCTCTAACCAAGTGGCATACGTGGCATACGATGGTCACGGCGTGTTATGGGGAGCTACGGCACATGGCATTTTCTCTCTGGAACTGCCGTCTGTCTATAGTTACTTCTTACCCAAGGACGGCCTTACTGGTGAGGTTCATGCCATTACAGCCTTCAACGGCCAGATATATGTGGGTTGCACCAACGGACTCTACGTGGTCTCATCGCGACATTGTAAGCGCCTTCCTGATATCAATAATATCTGCTGGACGTTATGTGAGAGTCGCTATGGACTATTGGCTGCTACATCCAGCGGCATATACAAGATAACACAAGGTGGAACAGTTACGCGATTAACCTCGAATGCCACCACGGCGATATTTGTTGATGGCGACAAAGTATATGCAGGCGAACCTGATGCCGTTTGGTTGTATCAGTCGGACTTCAAGCAACGCACCAAGGTGAATGACCTGCCTTTGGTGACGGACATTCGCCAAGATGCACATGGTGGCTTCTGGTTCCAGAATGTGCACGCTCAGACCATCGGTAAGGATCCTGGTAAAGTAAAAGCCCCCTTAGATGAATTGCCTAAGCAGTTGCTCATGCCTATTAGTGACATTGAGGTTAAAGCGCAATACCGTTTCAACAATCAGATATGGATTGGTGGCGACGAAATTCTTACCGTCATCGATAACGACAAGAAAGACCTTGCTAAACTTACAGACTGTCGCACCGTCCGTTTCACTTCCATCGTGATGGGCAGCGATAGCGTGTTGTGGGGTGGCTATGGTGACATGCCCAAGAAACTTCAGAAACTGGGTAGCGACGAGGGAAACCTGCATTTCTTCTATGCCCTCAGCTATGCACCACTCTCAGGCAAGACCCTCTATCGCTATAAGCTGAATAACAACAAGTGGAGTGCCTGGAGCGACAGGCGGGACGTCGATTTCCTTAATCTGCCTTATGGCTCGTTCACCCTCAGCGTTCAGGCTCAGTTGGCCAACGGCGAACTGTCTGAGGTGAAAACTGTTGAGTTCAGCATTGCCTATCCGTTGCTGATGCGCTGGTACATGGTAGTGCTTTATTTCATCCTCTTCGCCTACATTGTCTTTCAGTTGTTCCGCTATCGTCTGAAACGGTTGCAGAAGGATAAAATCAAGTTGGAACAAATTGTTGAGGAACGAACTGCCGACCTCCGCAATGCCCAAAGCGAACTGATACGTCAGGAGAAGATGGCTTCAGTAGGTAAACTGACAGAGGGACTTATCGACCGCATCTTGAACCCGATGAACTATATCATCAACTTCTCGAAGATGTCCAACGACCTGTTGAAAGACCTCAAAGAGAACATCAACAACAATAAGGACAGCATGAACGAGGATGACTATGAGGATACGCTTGACGTGCTAGACATGCTGACTGAGAACCTGCAGAATGTAGACCAGTACGGACAGAACACTACACGTACCCTCAAGGCTATGGAAGAGATGCTGAAAGACCGTACTGGTGGCTATGTCGACATGGACTTGTTGCCTGTGCTGCAGCAAAACGAGAAGATGGTGAACAACTACTTCGCCAAGGAGAAGGAGCAGTATCACATCCAGACCATCTTCAACCTGCCTGGTGATGCGATGCCCCTGCACGGCAATCCTGACATGCTCAGTAAGACCATCATGAGTCTGCTGGGCAATGCCGTCTATGCTGTGGTAAAGAAATACCAGAGGTCGCCATATACGCCTGAGGTATCGCTCACAGCTACCATCGCCGATAGTCAGTATATCCTGAAGATTCACGACAATGGTACTGGTATAGGCGAGTCAACTATTGGCAAGATTTTCGACCCGTTCTTCACCACGAAGACGACTGCCGAGGCGGCTGGTGTAGGTCTCTATCTGAGCCGTGAAATCATCCAGAATCATGGTGGCGACATCAGCGTGACCTCCGTCAAGAATCAATATACAGAGTTTACCATTACGCTCCCAGTGGGCAAACGGACAAGTGAATAACGAATAATGAATGAGAATATGACTGAGATTGACCAATTAAAACAGCAACTGCAGAATCAGGAGAAGCTGGCTTCGCTTGGCATGCTGAGTGCCGGCATTGCTCACGAAATACAGAATCCGTTGAATTTTGTCATCAACTTCTCAAAGATGTCCAAGAAACTCCTGGACGACTTGACTGATGTCGTGGAGGATAATGCTGAAAAGCTGCCAGAGGCCGACCGCGAAGACCTTAGCGACATCGTGGCCGACCTGAGGGAGAACATGGAACAAATAGCAGAGAATGGCGAACGAGCCGTCAGCATCATACAGGGCATTCTGCTCGTGTCGCGTGGCAAGGAGAACGAGTTCATTCCCTCTGACGTATGCCACATCGTACGTGAGTATGTGCGTCTGTCGTATCATGCCATGCGTGCCAACCATCAAGGCTTCAACGTCACCATTCACGAAGAGTATCAGGAGGGGCTGCCACTTATGATGGTCATACCACAGGATTTGAGCCGTGCCGTGCTGAATGTGATGAATAATGCCTGCTATGCAGTATGGAATAAAAGCCAGAATGCTGCAGATGACTACACCCCAGAAATCAGCATCAGCGTTTCCTCCTCTGCAGATACACTTCTCATCACCATTGCCGATAATGGCGAGGGCATGACTGACGAGGTGAAACAGCGACTCTTCGAGAATTTCTTCACAACCAAACCCATTGGCCAGGGAACGGGTCTTGGCATGAGCATCACGCGTGACATCATCGAGAACAAACACGGTGGCAAGATTTCCTTCACCTCGACTGAGGGTAGGGGAACGACCTTCACCTTTACAATACCCGTTAAGAAATGAGAAAGAGCATATACCTATTTTTATTCATCCTCTGCGCATGTGTGGCAAATGCGCAGGACGACTCGAAAATGCGTCAGTTGTATGCCCAGGCAGAGTCTGACTACCAGATAGGTCGTATAGACCAGGCTCGCGACGCGCTGTTGCAGAACCTCAGCTCTTTCTCTGGCAATCTGAGGCAGAATGCGCTCCACCTGATAGCCCTTAGCTATCTGGCTCGTTTCGATATCCAGCAGACTGAGCAGTACGCCTCGCTGATGCTTGAGGAGAATCCATACTACAGTCCGTCGACTGCCGACCCTGCTGAGTTTGTCGATATTGTGAACAACATCAAGGCAGGTATGACAGCGACTATCACTACCGCCTCCAGTCAGGCTGAGAGTCTGGCTGAGGTGCCTGTGCCCACTACGCTCATTACTACCGAGATGATTCAGAATAGTGGTGCGCGTAACCTGCGGGAAGTGCTGGCAGCCTACGTGCCAGGCATGAACATCATTGACTGTAACGACGACATCAACATCGCCATGCGTGGCATCTATAGCAACGGACAGGAGAAAATCCTCATCATGCTTAACGGCCACCGTCTGAATAATTTTGCCACCAATAGCGCTTCACCTGATTTCAGTATGTCGTTGGAGAAGGTCAAGCAGATTGAGGTGCTGCGAGGTCCAGCCTCGTCGCTCTATGGTGGTGTGGCCCTGACTGCTGTGGTGAATATCATTACGAAGCAGGGTGGGGATGTGGACGGATTGCAAGCAAAAGTCGCTGCAGGCAATTATGGACAGATCAAGGCCGATGCCGTCTTCGGCAAACGCTACTTCGATATAGATCTCATTCTTTGGGGCAGCATTTATCGCAATAGCGGTGAGAAATACGACGTCACCAATGAGCGTAAGGGTGAGAGCCAGATCGGTATGCCTGTCGACCATGTTCGTCTTGGTCATGTAGGCGACCATCCCAGTTTTGATTTCGGCGTGCAGCTCGACTGGAAGGGCTTTCAGTTCCTTTACAACTCACATTTCTCGCAGGTTATCTCGCCTTTCACGATGACGTCATTGGCCATCAGCTACGATCATGACCGTTATCGCTCCTTCAACGGACTGAAACCCTGTTTCAGCTCGCATTCACGCCATGTCGACCTCAGTTACAGCCATAAGATTAATAACCTCTATTTGAAATATGCCGTTACCTACGACAAGGCTGACATCACCCGCTATCAGGTTATCAACGACATGCCGATGCCTCAACTGGGAATGGCCATCGGACTGCCAGACGACATCAGCCAAGTATTTGGTAAGTTTGGCGGCATTTCGCGCTACGTCAACGGTCAGGAGCTGAACTACGGCTTACAGCTGAAGGGCTCCTATATCTACACCTTAGGCGATGACCATAAGGGAAATATTGGCTTTGGTGCTGAGTTCAACCATTTTAATGTCGACGATATACGCTACCAAATAGGCTATGACTTTGAGCAGACTTTCAACGAGGACCCACTGACACGCAACGAAGGAAAAGGCAGAGAGAACGGTGGAGATTTATACCTGCAGCTGAAGCACCAGTGGCGTTCACTCATTCTCAACGCTGGTTTGCGTTACGACTATAAGTCGCAATACGACGGTACCAAGATTCGCGAGCTGTCGCCTCGTGTAGCCCTCATTCTGTTACGCCCCAAGTGGAACGTGAAGCTCAGCTACTCCAAGTCGTTTGTCGATGCGCCCTACATCTATCGTAAAGCCAATGTCATGTCTGCGTTGATGAGTGGTGAGCCTGCTGATGATGCCGTCCGTCTCTCACCTGAGCGCGTACACTCCTTCCAGCTATCCTTTGCTGGTAGCAACTGGGTGAAGGGACTGAACTTTGAGGTCAACGGCTTCTACAATCGCGCCACAGACCTCATCATGACCCATATTACTGAATACAAGAATGCCAGTAAGAACCAGACCTGCGGCGTGGAATTGATGACTAGCTACAAGCTGCCTCGCTTTACTGCCGACTTTAACCTGACGTGGATACACACCTTCAAGTCGAACATTATGAGGTTTGGTCTGCCAGCAATTCTCGACGAATATTACTCTACCGACATTGATGCCAACAACAATACACCTGCTATCATGTCGAACCTCGTCCTTGCCTGGCAAGCCAACAAGCATCTGAGACTCCACACGCATGTTCTTTTCGAGGGAAAGCAGACTAGCTATAATGCCAACCTCGAGGAACTTGTACATACCATCAGCGCACTCGAACTCTATCAGCAGTACATGGCTGAAGGCAAGAGAGCTGAGGCTGGTGCTGCTATGCAGAGCGCCGTTGAGGCTGCTCGTGGCGTCATCATGCATAAGGATATGCCTGCCCGTGCTATTGTGGACATCGGTGGTGAGTATACCCTCGGTCCCGTCACGTTTGGTCTGAACGTTCACAACCTTCTGGGTACTCGCTACTATCGCAGCGGCATGAATACCAACGTTATTCCTCAGCAAGGTCGCTGGTTCCTAGCCAGCATTGGAGTACGTCTATAAAGAATAAAAAGTATAAGCATTTAGTCAATAATGGAATCGTTTCTGTTTTTAGGCTTTAGCCTTGATGCCTGGATTACCATCGTCACGGTGCTGGGCATGTTCACTATCTTATTATTTACCAAGTGGCGCTCCGATTTAGTGTTCCTTGGTGCCATTGGTGTGCTCTACGTCACAGGTGTGCTAGACGCAAAGGACGCGTTCTCAGGTTTCAGTAGCACATCAGTCGTTACCGTCGGCGTGCTCTTCGTCGTGGTGGCAGGACTGACACATACTGGCGTATTACAATGGATTGTCAAGCATCTGCTGGGCACACCCAATAGCTATTCTAAGGCTGTGACGCGACTCATGCTGCCTGTAGCTTTCCTCAGCTCGTTCCTCAGTAATACAACGGTAGTCACGCTCTTCGTCAACATCGTTAAGATGTGGGCTAAGAAGCTCGGTATTTCGCCTTCGAAACTGCTGATTCCCCTGAGCTATGCCTCAGGCATGGGTGGTGTGTGTACCCTGATTGGTACGCCGCCGAACCTGATTATCAGCGGACTCTACGAGGAGAAGACCGGTGAGGCTATGAACATCCTGACAACGACGATTCCTGGCCTGTTCTGTCTGGCTGTCGGCGTGCTGTCGATTATCGCCATGCGTAAACTACTGCCTGATCGTAAGGCTTCTGAGAGTGCCTTCGAATCGATTGGCGACTACACCGTGGAATTCCAGGTTCCGTCGGACAATCCTTATATCGGCCAGACGTTGGGCGAGGCTGGGCTCTTTCATGTCAAAGGTGGCAGTCTGATAGAGATGCATCACTTCGACGATACACCATTACCCATCATGGAGGACGAGCCTATCATGGGTGGTGACCATCTGGTCTATGCCGGACGCATTGACGAGCTGATTGATATAGCGTCTTCCCACAAGTTGGTAAGTTCCGACCACCATATCTTCTCTATCGACGAGGTAGACGATTATCGACTGCACACGGCATACATCACCTTCGGTAGCCGTCTGATAGGTACGACCATCGGCGGCAGTACGTTTGAGAAGGATAACAATGTGATGCTGGCAGCTGTAGCCCGACGCGGTGAGCGTATCAATGAGGCACCTCGAAACGTAGTGCTGCAGGCTGGCGACACGCTGCTGTTAGTATGTCCGAAGCAGATCAACTTCAATACGAATACTTTGAAGAACGACCTCCATTTCTTCGATTCTGCTGACGTGCCTAACATCGGATATGGTACATTGATCTCTACAGCCATCATGATTGCGATGGTTGCCCTCTCGGCATTTGGCGTCATGTCCCTGTTGCAATGTGCTTTCCTTGCTGCTGCAGCGATGCTCATCTGCCGTTGCTGTAACATGGAGCAAGCCATGCGAGCCATCAACTGGGATATTCTCATGGTCTTTGCTGGTAGTGCTGTCCTCGGCCTTGCCATCCAGAAGACGGGCATTGCCGAATGGTTGGCCAATGGCATTCTCGACGTCTGCGGCACCAATCCGATTGTCGTCATGACTGCTGTCTGCTTAGTCGGCACGTTCATCACAGAGTTTATATCGAATACGGCGGCAGGTGCCATGTTCTTCCCCATCATGTACGAGGCAGCCGAGAAGCTAGGCTACGATCCGTTCCCCTTCCTCGTGGCTCTGATGGTCAGCGTCAGCAGCAGCTTTGCTACCCCCATCGGTTCGCCTACCCACATGCTGGTCTATGGTCCTGGTGGCTATCGTTTCAGCGACTTTATGCGCATTGGCCTGCTGATGAATCTCATCATCCTTGCCGCCAATATCTTCATTGTGAATATTGTCTATCCGTTGGT
Organism: uncultured Prevotellaceae bacterium; assembly: GCA_902762565.1. Taxonomy (GTDB): domain Bacteria; phylum Bacteroidota; class Bacteroidia; order Bacteroidales; family Bacteroidaceae; genus Prevotella. The sequence goes on along the minus strand of CACWOS010000013.1, from coordinate 22,383 downwards.
ACCACTGCAATAAATATATATGGCAAACAAACCATTAGATACTGCACTCCTTGATCGCGCTATCGTGTTCGCTCTCCGTGCCCATGCCGGTACTGAGCGTCGAGGCAAGGGATTCCCCTATATTGTTCACCCCTTGGAGGCTGTGACGATTGTGGCTACGATGACGTCTGATCAGGAACTCTTGGCAGCAGCAGCCCTGCACGATACCGTAGAGGATACTGATGTCACAATAGACCAGATTCGTGCTGAGTTTGGCGACCGTATAGCCTCACTCGTGGCTGCTGATAGCGACATACCTGTTCAGGACATGAATGCCGAGGACAGTTGGTATGTTCGCAAGCAGGCTGCTATAGACCGTATTGCTGCCAGTTCGCACGATGCCAAGATAGTGGCTATGGGCGACAAGCTTTCCAACATGCGGGCTATTGCACGTGACTATGTCATGCAAGGCGATGCCCTCTGGAATCTCTTTCGCGTAAAAAATCGCAAGGACCATGAGTGGCATTATCGTGGACTGGCCGAAGCTCTGCGCGAACTGCAAGACACGTTTGCCTACAAAGAGTTCGAGCAACTTATCAATCAAGTATTCACTAAATAAGAGTATATATGGAGAATCAGTTGGATATGCATGGCGAGATGCTGTTAGGCCAGTACCATGATTTATTGCCTCGCCTTCAGGAGTTGGAACAGCAGGTTTATACGATGTTGTCAGACGCCTTGGAGCATATGGGCATAGAACTCAATACGCTGGAGCACCGCATCAAAACAGAGCAGTCGTTCATTGGAAAACTGGAGCGCAAAGGCCAGAAATATAAGGATATCAGCGACGTGACAGACCTGTTGGGTGTGCGTATAGTGACCTTCTTTACCGATGATGTCGATAAGGTGGCAACGCTGGTGAAACAAATGTTCCGCGTCGATTGGAAAAACTCTGTCGACAAGCGCAAACGACACGATCTGACCAGTTTCGGCTATAACTCGCTGCATTACATTTGTAGGCTACGCGAGGGAGAGATGAGCGACATCCCCTTTGAGATACAGATGCGAACCATTCTGCAACATGCATGGTCGGCTATGGAGCATGATATCGGCTATAAGGCTTCTGTGCAACTGCCACCAGAATTTCTCCGACAGTTCAGTCGTCTGGCTGGTATGCTCGAATTGGCTGACGACGAGTTTAGCCGTATCCGCACTATGATGAGTCGATACTCGCGCGAGGTTCAGAACCTTGTATCCTCAGGCCGATTAGACCGTGTGCCCCTGAATAACGACACATTCCGCGACTACCTGAAGACGCACCCCTTTGACCGTCTCAACCAGCGTATCGCTGCCGTTAATCAGGCCGACATCATTCCTGTCTCGCTGCTGCCCTTTACCGATGTACTTGTCAGTTTCGGCTTCAAAACGCTTGGCGATGTTGAGAACTTCATCCACAACAACGAGGACGATGCCTACCAGTTGGCACTTAGCTCACTGGCTATGACAGACCTCGACATCCTTTCCGAGTACGTCGGCATCCAGAATCTCTGCTTCGTCCACGCGCTGAAGAACGGTGGCGGACATGCTGCCATCAAGGCCATCTATGATACGCTCTATGGCGAACAGAAGGCTAATGCTCGCCAGGCCGATGCCGTGATTAAAAAGGCAGCAACTCTTTCGTTTATTCATCCTTCAATTTATCAAATCTAAATCGATCATTATGAAAAAGGTATATAAAGCACATATCCTCTTTACAAAGGAAAAGGATCATTTTGAGGTGTTTGAGAATGGTTATGTGGCTGTGGAAGACGGTCGCGTGACAGGTGTTTCTAACGACTTGGCTGAGGTGGGAGGTCAGGATGCCGAGGTAACAGACTTCGGCGATTGTCTGCTGATTCCTGCCATGAACGATATGCATGTGCATGCCCCACAGGTGCGCAATCAAGGCGTTGCTATGGATTTGGAACTGTTGCCTTGGTTGCAGAACTATACCTTCCCTGAAGAGTCGAAGTATGCCGACGTCCACTATGCCGAGCGCATGTATCGCCGCTTTCTGCACACCCAGTGGCTGTTTGGCACCATGCGTAGCGTAGTCTTTGGCACGGTGCATACAGAGAGTACTCGTCTGCTGATGAAGCTGTATCAGGAAGCCGGCATGGGTGCTTTGGTAGGAAAGGTTGCCATGAACCGCAATTGTCCTGACGCACTTAGTGAAGACGTGGAGGATGCCGTGAAGGGTAACGAGATGCTGATAGCCGAATTCAACCAGCCTAATGCGTTGGTACGTCCTATCATCACACCACGTTTCGTACCGTCATGTACGCCAGAGTTGCTGAAAGCTTGTGGCAGGCTGGCTAACACGTATCGTTTGCCAGTACAGTCGCACTTGTCGGAAAACACTTCTGAGATTGCCTGGGTGGCAGAACTGGAGAAGGAGAGCACCAGCTATGGCGACGCTTACAACCGCTACGGACTCTTCGGACAAACGCCGACCATCATGGCCCACTGCGTATGGACTAATGGTGCCGAACTGGAACTGATGAAGCGCAACCACGTGATGGTGGCCCATTGTCCCACATCGAACTTCAACCTGTCGTCTGGTCTGGCACCCGTCCGCACGTTCCTCGATGAAGGCTTGCCTATCGGTCTGGGTAGCGACATCAGCGGTGGCCACGACCTCAACATGTTCCGCATGCTGGTCTATGCCATTCAGGTCAGCAAGATGCACTACCAGCAGGACAAAAGCAAAGCGTTCCTCACGCTGCCCGAAATCTTCTGGATTGCTACGAAGTCAGCTGGCAGCTTCTTCGGCAAGGTGGGTAGCTTCGAGCCTGGTTATGAGTTCGATGCACTCGTCATCGACGACAAGGTACTGAATTTCGATAATTACTCGCTGTTGCACCGTCTGGAGCGTTTCATCTATCTGGGCGACGATCGTCAGATTGTCCGTCGCTTCTGTCGTGGTCAAGAGGTGGGAGAGCCAACCATCATCTGAGAATATCATGAAGAAGCTATTGATGGCCATTTTTGCGATGGTCCCCCTGACGTTATCTGCGCAGACTTTTCAGTTGAACAGCGACGGATACTTTAATGCTGGTGGCACTGACGTGATGGTGTTCAGCGATTTCTATCCTGAAGGACATCAGGGTGGTGTCTGCGTTATCATGAATGGTCAGCGTATTGCGACCAATGGCGACATCAGACTGGAAGCGACACCAGGCCAATGGCAACCTGTGTCCAAACAACTGAGCAGGAAGGTGGACGGTGGACGCATTGTGACAACGCTCTGCTATCCAGACTCATCGCGCCATCTGACGGGTTTCAATCCGATGGTCTATCCTGATTGGCACGTCAACTATACTGTCAATGTGGAGCCACAGGGCAAGGGCATCCTTGTAACTGTTGACTTGGATACTCCTGTGCCAGAATTCTTGCTTGGCAAGGTTGGATTTAACTTGGAGTTTTATCCAGGCTGGCTTTTTGGAAAACCGTGGCTGATGGACGGCAAGGGTGGCATCTATCCGCAGCAACCCAATGGACCTCTGTTAAGGCAGTCTACCAATCGAGGGCATGATGGCAATTACTTCAAAGGTCGTGGTCAGAAAGCCGACTTGGCTCAACTCGACGGTAAAGGATATAGTCCGCTGCGTGCTGACGACATCATAGCCGAACCCTATGCTGTAGGTCGCCGGTTTACCTCCAGACCTGATGACCCAAGCCAACGTCTGACGGTAGAGTCCATGACGGGTGACCTGAAGCTTTACGATGGACGTATGAACCACAACAACGGGTGGTTTGTGCTGCGTAGCGAGATTGCCCGTGGGGCAACGAAAGGTGCCGTGAAATGGCTCATAACGCCAACCGTCGACACCAACTGGCGCTATCCTGCTGTTATCCAGACCTCGCAGGTGGGCTATCTGCCACAGCAGCCGAAGCGTGTGGTCATCGAGACGGACAAGCGTGAGACTACCGTTGGCGATGTCCAGCTTGTGCGTATTGAGGCTGACAGGGAAACCATCTGCCGTACAACCACACCACACGTCTGGGGCAATTTCCTGCGCTATCGTTATCTCACCGCAGATTTCAACGACATTACTGAACCAGGGCTCTATCAAGTGCGTTACGGAAAGTCTGTGTCCAGCGTATTCCGTATTGCAGAAGATGTCTATGACCGTGGCGTGTGGCAACCCGTGATTGAATATTTCCTGCCTGTGCAGATGTGTCATATGCGTGTCTCTGAGAAGTATCGTATTTGGCATGATGCCTGTCACATGGACGATGCACTCATGGCTCGCGTGGGTAACCATATAGACGGCTACGACCAGCGCCCAGGACTCTCTAAGTTTAAGGAAGGAGATCGCGTTCCTGGTGTGAACATTGGTGGGTGGCACGATGCTGGCGACTTTGACCTTCGTGTAGAGTCGCAGGCTGGCGAGGCCTACATCCTGGCATTGGCTTTCGAGCAATTCTATCCAGCGATTGACGTCACAACCATCGACCAGAAGCACCATCGTGTGGAGATTCATGAGCCCGACGGGAAAAACGATATCCTTCAGCAGGTAGAAAACGGTGCCCTGACCGTTGTGCGCAGCTATCAGGCGCTGGGACGTCTTTATCGTGGCATTATCTGTAGCACACTACGACAATACGCTATGTTAGGCGATGCAGCAGCCATGACTGATGGACAGCCCAATGATGACGACCGATGGATATTTACGGAAGACAATCCCATGCGTGCGCTCTCTACTGCAGCCCAATTGGCAGGCGCAGCCCGTGTGCTTCGCGACTATAATAAGCAGCTGAGTTTTGAGTGCCGCCAGATAGCCATAGACATCTATCATCAGACGACGCTGCCACCACAGATGGCTGCCCTGAAACTGCATGTTGCCGTAGAACTCTACCTGACGACAGGATATGCAGAATATCTCAATTTCATCCTCAGCCAGCAGGATGCCATCGTCAAGAACATCGGACGTACAGCATGGTTTACGGCCCGTATAGCCAAATATTTAGAGAAGAGGAGTCTGGAGAGGGACGTTAAAAGCAAGGAGAAAAAAGTGTGGAAACAGTTCATCGCAGCTTTCCGTGCTGCCCTTGCCGACTACAAGACCAGCCTGGATAAACAGGCTGCTGAGACGCCTTATTGCGTACCCTACCGTCCGAGTATCTGGGGAGCAGGCTGGGATATTCAGCGTTTCGGTTTTGAGTACCACTTCTTGAACGCCGCGTACCCAGAGATATTCCCAAAGGAGACGATATATAATGCCTTGAATTTCGTGTTGGGTTGTCATCCTGGCAGCAATACGGCATCGTTTGCGTCAGGCGTTGGCGCACGTTCTGCTACCGTTGCCTATGGGCTTAACAGGGCCGACTGGAGCTATATCCCTGGTGGTGTGGTCAGCGGCACAGCCCTGATACGTCCAGACTTCCCTGAACTGCTGGAGTTCCCCTTCCTGTGGCAACAGACAGAGTATGTCCTTGGTGGTGGCTCTTCGCACTATATGTTCCTGGTGTTAGCAGCTTTGTCTTCTAATACCCATTGAATTCATGGGGCTATTGAAATGTATGAGTAAAATGGAAAACGAGAAACGTGGACTAGTGTTGGAAGGTGGTGCCATGCGAGGCTTGTGGACGGCAGGTGTCATAGACGTGATGATGGAACACGACATCTGGCCAGACGGACTGATTGGTGTCTCTGCGGGTGCTGCCTTTGGATGCAACTACAAGTCGAGACAGGTGGGACGCGCCATCCGATATAATACGAAGTATGCACGCGACAGCCGATATAGTGGCTTGAAGTCGTGGCTGACCTCAGGCAACTACTATAATGCTGAATTCGGCTACCATACAATGCCAAAAGAACTGGACGTTTTCGATGACGATGCGTTCAACAAGAATCCGATGGCGTTCTATGTGGTATGCACGGATGTGCTGACAGGCAGTCCCGTCTATCAGTTGTTGTCAGAAGCAACTGAGGAGACCTATGACTGGATACGTGCGTCGGCATCGATGCCGCTGGCCTCAAAGGTGGTGGAACTGCAAGGAAGAAAACTGCTGGATGGTGGCGTAGCCGACTCGATACCATTGGAATATTTTGAGTCGATAGGCTATCATCGCAATGTGGTCATTCTGACGCAACCTGCTGGTTATCAGAAGGAGCATAACAAGCTGATGGCACTGATGCGCCTGTCACTACGCCATTATCCGAAGATGATAGAGGCAATGGACAAGCGCCACCTGATGTATAATCGCCAGTTGCAGTATGTGGCGCAAGCAGAACAGGAAGGCCGCTGTCTCGTGATACGTCCTGAGGACAAGATACCCATCGGACATATCAGCCACGATGCCTCCCAGATGCGCCTAGTCTACGAACAAGGACGCAGGGTGGGAGAGAAGTACTTAGACCGCATCAAGGCTTTTTATGAGTAAACACAATCATATCAGCTAATTGCAGGAAGTAATCATTCGACCAGATGTCGAGTTCGCGCTTGTCGATGATGGCGGGGAAATAGGTCTCGAGCGTAAAATCCGGATTCTTCTCAAGCAACTACTATAATGCTGAATTTGGCTATCTTCAAACAAAAAAAGACTTGCAGTCACGTATGCCTGCAAGTCCTTAATGATAGTCATGAGAACAATGAGAGATTTACAATTTACCTGCTTGCACGTCTTGGCGACACATGTTCCAGCCTCGGAGCATGGCGAAGTAGTCGAGACTACTGGTACCGTTTTCTTGGATAGCCATTGCAGCTCCGAGAGCCATCCACCTCGAAGGCTGTTCGGAGGGGATGCCGAGAGGCTCGTCTGGCAGGATACCGGTCAACTTCGAGACGTTGTTGATGTACGCCTCAGTATTGTTCTCGGATGCCGGTGCCCAGCGACGAATGATAGTACGGATGGTATACAATCGGTACTTGTGATAGTACGTGCGGGTGAGCAGGTAGAACGCTGCCCGCCAGCCGTATTCCAATGATTTGAACTGGCAGAAAGCACGGTCATTTTGTGCCTCTGCCATACCTTTCCACTGATCCTTGCTTTTGCGGATATTCAGTGGGTTGCAATTACGAATTCCTCGTGGTGTCATAATTTTACTTTTTACCTTTTTACTTTTTTACCTTTAGGAAAACCTTCTTGTCCTAGTTGAATACTTGAATATTTGAATGTTTCTAACTCACAAAGTTCACGGCAGTTCCTGAAGGATTTTTCTATACGTGCCGTGGGCTATGCGCTCGATGATGCCGTCCTGAAGGAATCGGGTGATGTTACGCGAAGCCGTAGGCTGAGAGCACTGGAATGAATCCATCATCTGCTGCGTCTTGAACTCGTCGGGCAGTTTGCGGTAGCAATCGTCAAAACGGGTAGTCCTGCGACGTACCACGAACTCCTTGTTCTGGTCGGCAAAGTAGTTGAATGCCATCTCGCCGAAAAAGAACTGCTGGCACTTGTATTGGATTTCCATCGCCAGGCGGCACAGGCGCTTGTCCCTGTCGTCCATCGTCAGTGTCTTGGACTCCTGCCACTCATCCCAATGGCGCATCAGAATGAACGGGAGGCTTATTCCGATGCCGTAGTATGGAATGCGTTTCAGCAAGGTGCGGTCTGCCTTATCGCCGTTAAACTCCGCTATCTCCATGTGGCTCGATTGCCAGTCGTAGGTCTCGTCGTTCAATGGTTCAATAGGGATTTCTCCTTCGACCTTATCCAGTCTGTAGGCCCACGTCTTCAGCGTTTCGTTGGCATCAGGATTCACCTGCTGGTGTCGCTTTGCCAAGCCCTTGTCGGGTAGGGGAATGACTGCCAGTCGAGTACTCATACCCGTACCAAAATTCCTTTGGTTCACCTTACGATGCAGGGCGTACGGCGTACCCGTGTAGATGAAGTTCCAAAAGACGTTGAACATACCTGTTACGCTCTCTTGGTTGGCATACATCTGACCGTCCTCCTCGTTATGAAACGCCTTCAATTCAAGGATTTCGCGGTCTTTCCAGTCACCACCCTTATTCTGCTTTGTCACGTTATCCAGCTCGGCATCAAACGAGAACATGTGCAAATTTAAGGGATGTCCCTCTACCGTCTCTATAGCGGCATTCATGTGGCGGATAAACTCACCGGTGGCCGTTCGTGCAGGATGCACTCGGATACCTACCACAGGACGCTTCAATGCCTCGCCCTTCTGGGCTTTCGTCGATGTAGTACGCTCCGTGCGGCCCTCCTTGTAACGGTTCACCGCATCAATCAAGCACGAGTCGGCCTGGATCATCGGGTCGGCAATCTTCTTGTAGAACTTCTCGATGACGTTCTTACCAGCACCCGGGTCACCAATGATAAAGATGCAGTAGTTCAGTCGGCGCACTATCTCCGGCTCATACCAGAAGTGGTAGTATGCCCTTGTCATCAGCGTCCCGAACAACGCCGCACTACTAAAGAGAACTGCAGGCAGCTTATGTGGATGCACATTCACAAACAACTCCTTCATGCAGGGATAATACTCTGCCATTTCCTGCAATTCTTCAGCCCACTTATCCAGCGGCATTGCCGCATAGATATCGTCTTCTTGAGAGTTTAAAGTTGAGGGGTTAGGGTTTAGAGATTCTTCTTGAGTTACTGCCCCAGAAGCCTCCAAGGCAGCCTTCATCTCCTTAGACACCTTAGGTAACCAGGGCTTACCCTTCTTGGCGTTCTCGCTTTCCTGTGCTGTCACGTAGGCAGCAGCATCGTTCACGGTACGCTCCACATCCTCCTGCCTTTCCTCTACTATCTGCTTCACCCAGGGCTGAAACATCAGCAGGGCCAGTGTCTTCTGCTTGTCGCGGTCTGTCATGATATACAGGTCGCGAGCCAACACCACGCTGGCTTCATGCCTCGAAGCACCCGCCTTGGCACCAAAGCGTTGCGCCGCCCAAGCCTCGATAATCTTCTGGAACGGCACATCGTGATACGTCAGAGGCTCAGCAATCCGCATGTAGTCTCCATCGACTCCTGATATAGCGGGTTGGTTTTCTCCAGCACTTTCCACAGCGGCCATATCAGTGCTATCAGCACCAGTCTTAGCAATGTCAATAGTAGGCTGGCTATGACCAGCATGGTATTCCTCGTTATACTTCTTACCAAAATCTTCGCTTTCATACGTAATCAGTTTTTCTTCGTCAATAAAAATAATATCTTCCTCCGTAGTCAGGAACGCACCCCTTGAGGCATCCTTGCAGGCTTCATCGGGGTTCAGACCGAGTTTCCGCGAGAACACTATCTGGTTGTCTATCAGGTTGCCCACGTTGGAATCTGCCATAAAGACCACCTTCAATCCATGCCCCGATGGTGTAACGAACACAAACAGGACGCGAGCCTTATCCTCATCACTCAGCTTCGAGTAGGCCTCCTCCCAGACCTTGCGTACATCGCCCTCAACATGATCAAAGTCGATAACGCACAATCCGTTCAGCCTACAGAACTTCTGATTTCTCCACTTGCCCCTGCGTGTGGTTTTCTCGCCAGTCTGCTTGTTCTCGAACGTCTTGTCCGACTCATCATACGTAGCAATGAAAATCACGAAGGGCAGGCCCTTTTTCTTGTTGTCGTAGCCGTTCTTGTCGCCCCGGGCCAGTGCCTCGCGAGCCTCCTTGACTTTTCTGGAAGTTTCAGGCGCCATGATAAGCGCCCGAAACTGTTCCTTAGTAACTACTTCAGTTGGCAGACCGAAGCTTCGTTGATAACAAAACATTTGTCTATCTTACTTGTTAAGTTGTATAGCTCTCTCCTTACGTCAATCAATCCTTTAGCCTCGAAGGTGAGCCATGCCACAACCCTCTGTTCCTTCTGTGCAAACTTCACCTTTACGTTGGGCTCGTTCAGCAGGAACTCACCCTCCGGCATTGGCGGCTCCTTAATCTCCATGTCCTTCGTCAGCTTTGCCAACTCCTTGTGGAAGTAGGCTGCCTTGTCAGGCACGTCCTCAGGACACTTCAATTCCACACACGTCAGTGGGTTCTTACCCGAGGTGATATACCTCTTCGATTTACCCACCTTCTTTACCTCCTTCTGGCTGGGCTCGCCCTGAGCCTGTGGGTCAACCTCTATCGAACCGTCATCATAGATTCTGGTGTTCGATTTGAACGACTTCTGCAGCTTTCTGCGAGCAGCCCCCTTCAATTCTTCCATTTTTGAATTTTTCATCTCTTCCATAATTTCCAGATACTCTAATGTCATCCTTACATCATGTTGATTTTATCCACATAGATTGTCGTGGCCTGCATAGCCTCGCCTGTCTGCTGTGAGTTCCACTCACGTACCACCATCGAGCACTGCACCTTGTACAGATACTGAGGGTCGTACTTGGGACAATTCACAGCTCTTTCACCGGTGATTTCACCGAGGAAAGTGTTCAAACCATCCGTTAGTTTCAGGGTTACAGAATTGATAACCTTCTGGTCACCCGTTTTCTTGTCAAGGTACTGACGTGTCATCAGACCCGACTGATTCAGAATTCTTACTGTTGCTTCCATAAAACAATTAGTCTTTTTTGCCATTTACCGTTTCCTTTATCATGCGTTGTCCTTTCTCCGTCCAAACCGGATAAACGATTTCTATCAGTTCGCCGGTCTTTTTGTATCGGAAGCAGCTACGGTACTTCTCATACCCTCGCTCCTGATATTTCAGGGTGAGCCGCAACTCCCGATGTTTTCGGCTGAGCACCTTATTCTCAATTAGAATGTCGTGCATGTCAGTCACGGGGATGCCGATTTCCCGTGCCAGTTCAGAGGATGTCATGCAGTCTTCGGTTCCTGCATTACGTTGCTTCATCATGTTGCAGACAAACTCTGAGTTCACCTGCATCGTCATTTTTTCTTTTGTAGTCATTGCTAAATCCTTTCTTTATTTTATTAATAATGTATGTGCGTGAGAAAACTGCCGTGCTGTCGCAGCAGGGCAGGGTCTGGCAGTCCGCTGACCGCCTAAGTCGTACATTAATCATTAACCCGAGTCGAAGTGAGCTTCCGAGGAAGCCAACCTTCATCTCACAAAAACTCAGAAAATGAAAACACAAATTTCGAAAGCAGTATTATCTTCGTTGTACCAATAAGTCATAGAGCACTGTCAACTCCGTTTCTGTTTGTTGACAGTGCAAAATTAGACAATATTATTTATAGGTAGTTGGCTTTGAAAGTGGCCGTCTCTAATATTCTCCAACTTTCTCTGATATTCTCTGTTTTTCTCTGATATTCTCCGTTTTTCCCTCCGTCAAGGCAAAAAAAAGCATCAGAACCTCGTTGATTCTGATGCTTGCTATGATGCTGCTATGCTCTCTAAAGACTTACTTCTTATAGTATTTCATAAACGTCTTAATACTGAATCCATCACCACTGGGCATTCCCATACGTACCAACTCCGTATAAGCCGTTTCTGCACTCTGTGGCAAATAGATCTTTTCCTCTGATTCCAACTTCGTAAGATACTTACAAATCTCCTGTATGCCCTGACGAGTCACCAGTTTCTTTACCTGTTCGTGAATATTCCGTTCCTCTTCTCCGATTATAGCCGGGTGGATGAATTTGAAAAGTTCCTCATCGTAAAGAGTTGTAGTTGTCGGTTCTGCTTTCTGTTCTATCTGTTTGTTTGCATCTATCTGTTGCACAGGCGATTGGTTTACCGTAGCTCCAGGCATTGCAAACACACAACCACTAATGGGGCCTGTAAACACTTGACAATTCTCATTAGTCTGGTATACCGTTGGGTTCTCTAACTCCAGTTTCTTCTTTTCATCCTTCATTGTCCGATCCTCCACCATTGAACTCTGATTCTGTTATACTACCTGTAAATACTTGACTATTGATGTTTTTCTGAATATATTTCTTTGTCACCTGTTTCACCACTTTCTTGTCTTTACCCTGAAGCCAATCATCTAATTCCTTATCTGCATCCGGACGTCCAAGAGCATCCATCAATTTCCTGATTTCCTCAACTGTCTTCTTGTCTCGCTTTAAATTGTGCTTGACCTTTTTTACAAACCTTGCAACGAAGTCGTCCTCTGTCTTAACTGATTTTAGACGCGCATTATCTTCCTCCAACTCCTTGATGCGCTTATCGCGACTAGCGATTTCTTCCTGATAAGATACGAGTTCCCACCAACCTTTAGGTTTGTTTGGGGAATGACGAAAAATCAGAGGATGGTTTTTCATCTCTGTACGAATGCTGTTTTTAGGCGTAGCTCCTGTAAACGTAACCAGTTTAAGAACCCTTGGGTAGATATCTGGCAACTGGGCGCGTCCGCCTAAATCTCTTAATACCTTTTCACAGGCTTCACTAATTGTCATATTACTATTCTTAAATTTTTCTGCAAATTTACGAAAAAACATCATCTTCTGATGGACTTCACCATCTGACGCCATCAATTTTGATGGAATTTAACATTTTCAGATGGTAATCGTTGGTTGTCTCCTTAAAAAGTATTACCTTTGCACTATGATTTCAGATAGCAATTATAGAATAGATGACATATATGGTGAACGTTTGCTCATCAGCAAGATGGCTGACCAAACAGAACTCGCCGACAACATTCGGGTAGCGAGAGTCTTGCTCAATTCTTTTGAGGATATGTATATCCGTATCAATGAACATCTTATTATTATAGGTCATAAGAATCCTGAATACACTATAAATGGTAAACTTGGCGATAGAAAAGGTGTTGAGAGCGAAAATGGTATCAAGTCTGCATTCCGTAAGGCCAAACAGCAAGGATGCAAGGTGGTGGTTCTCGATTTCGATATGCATTTGTCGGAGAGTGTTCTGAAGACAAAGAAGATCGTATCCGGTCTTTTAGGTCGCCATGAAGACTTCACTCAAGGATCGCTTGACGAATGTTATGTCGTGCATAATAGTAAGGCCGTTGTAGTGAAGTCGGAAGCATTTGAAGCTCCAGATAAAGAATCCATCAAGCAGATTATTCAGGGAGTGATAGAAAAACTGAGGACATAACCTTGTGGGCTATGTCCTCATATGGTGGTCAGAAAGGTCCAGCTTGAATATTGCTATAAAAACAATTGTTTCGCGCCCTCTGACGACATTCTGACGGTGCAAAGATAGGGAAAGTTTCTGAAACTTCCAAACTTTTAACTATATTTTTTATTCTATCGGCTTAATCATTGCCTCAATAAGGGCTTTTTCCTCTTCCGTCAATCCATATTTCGCATACAGTTCAGTATCCGTCCAAGAACGAGTAAAGTCTTGCATGGGTACAAATGCAAAGCATTCTCGTGTGACATTGACGGAGGTGATGGCTTGTCTCAATAGGTAGCGTGCGAACTTTGTGCAAAGATAATTCTTGTAGTTTGTGGCTTCATCAAGAGTGTCAAAAACGGCGGTATCAATATACGTTTCCGTATTGATCTCATCCGTTTTCAAAATTCTTGGTGTGGTGAGTACTCTATATCCTTCGCCAGGCTTGACATTCAATTCACCGTTGCTTGGAACAAACCTACCAACAATAATCTTATACTTATTTACGTAGTCTGTGCCTTTAGTAATCTCACCCTTACTAACATAGCTCCATCCCTCGCTGGTGAGAATCTTGATATCGCCAGCTTTCTTTTCGTTTCTTCCTCTGTAATATGTACGGAATCCAAATGGATTGATTGAAAGGACCAAACTATTGAGGTATTGAGAGGTTTGTGCAGACACTTTCTTTAAAATGGGGATAGAAGTGTTAGAACGCACAAATACAGGGAATTCATCAAGATACCGTTCTGCACTATACGAGCCTAACGGACTGACATTATAGACGCGACATGGACTTGTATTTGTTTTGCGCCATAGGAAATAGCATAGTCCTCCAGCTATGTCAACTGTTGGGAACAGATCTTTACTTGTCTCGAAATCGAATAAAGATTGTATTCGTTTGTCAGAAAGCATGGCTTCTCTGAAATCATCCAATCCTCTTCCTCCTGCATACCAACGGGCAGGCATAATCATAGAAATGTAGTTGGGCTTACATTGTTTGGCTATCTCAACAAAATGCTGATAAACAGGAACGGCACCTCTATCTGTACCTCCATCCATAACTTGATAGGGAGGATTGCTGACTATTGCATCTAACTTCATATTCTCGTTATTGTTGATTTTCCAGAAACGTTTACCATCACGGAAGGTATTGACAACCAGTTCTGGACGTTCTGAAATGTTTTGGATTAAGTCTTTGTAATACTGGGCATTCACGCGGACAGAGCGGAAACCAGCAAGGGTTCGTTTAGTGATGCTACGAGCCATTGGGGTCTTACAAACCACGAGGATGTTTTCTTCTATCGTAGCATCCCATAGACTTTTGGCGAAGCCGATTCCTACCTCACCATATTTCTGTTTGGCCTCCTCCACACGACACCTATATATATTGTAAGCCACATACAACGGATATAGACCGCTTTTGGAGTTGATTTCCAGCACATGGACATCAGGACGGAATACTTCTTCCGTTACCTTACCTTGACGGACATAGCGAGGCACAGACAGGGGCTGTTTGAATTCCTCATCGTAGAAGCACCAGCCTCCGAGGCAGTCACTCATGTGCATATTCACTACTCGCCAAGGAGTCAATACGGTTTCCTTGTCTGGATTGCGGAAGGTATTGAAGATGGCAGAGATTCGCTCTATCCGTTCTTCAATGGTAAACTTATCGGCTGCACGGGCCATTTCGCGGATGCGTTTGCCTGCCTCACGGAAGACATCTGGGTCGTAGTATTTCTTGAACTTCTCAAACTTCTCCTTATCAACACCCTTTGGCATGAATTCCTCCCATGACTGATCGTCTATGAGTGAGGCGAAGTTGTTGATGGTAATCTTTTCATCTTCATTCATCAGCTCTGCACCGTAAATCAGCAAAGGCATACGGATGCTGATACCACGAAGTATCGAGATGGCATTACGTCGCTGATTGCTCATAGCTTTCAGTTCGTCAAGTCGTGCCTGCTCTTCGGGTGTACGTTCCTTCTTGGGCTTCTTTTCCAGACGTTCTTTCTCCTCGTATTGTTCGTTGGTGAAGCCTTGGTTATTGACATCGATATCACCCGTTTTCGCCATAGCTTTTGTGGTGCCAATGGTTTTCTTCAGGTCATCGAAATCCTTCAACTCTACATCCGTCAGTTTCAACAACTCGTCATTATAAAGCGCACCATCCTCGAAGCCACATTGCACAACCTTTTCTATCTGAGCCTTCTTCAACTGGCTCATCATCTTGTTCACATCGTAAGGCTTCATCTTCGAACCGTCAATACTGATGATGGGACAGAAGTTCAGGAAGTCACCAAGAATCCGTCTGTCTTCTTCTGTCTGTTTGCCTGCCTTGGCTGAAACTTTTGCTGTTTCTGCCAACACTCTCAAAGTTCTGTCTGGCGCGAAGTCGAAGGCATAGCATTGCTCTTTCATGCGACCCTTGCAGGTAAACGGAGTTTGTACACGGAAGATGGTTTGCATATACTGGGCAGCAGAAGTGCTAAAAGAGCCAGCCATCATAAACACAGCCGTCCAAGGCTTTACACTAACACCTGTTGTCAGACGTCCACAACTAAGGGTTATGGTATATGTATCTTCCGGATTGGGGCCAATCTTTTCATTGACCATCTTTAGGGCTTCTGTGTTTTCCTCGTCCTCATCGCCGTTGCCAGCCACGTTGACAGTTTGGAACATTCCAAACACAGGGTGCTTTCTCAGTTTAGCACTCAAAGCACGAGCAGATTTTACTCCTGGAACCAACCAAAGGGTATGACGGAAAATGCGACGGAAAGTATCGTTGGAATAAGGATAGAGGCTGTCTTTATCCTCCTTACACAACAAGTCTAGGAAACGGTCTACATCCTTATCATGTACGAATGTATCATCATCTTTGGTACGGAAGAACTCACGGAAGTTGAAAGCCTTTTCGTCCTCCACATATTCTGACATCAAGGTGCCCAAATCGTATGTGTAGATATTGATGGCAGGTAGTGATGCATAGGGGTTCGGTTCGTAGGGATTGTCAGTGGCCCAAGCCTGTTTGGCTTTCTGTTCCATCACATAATCCCAAGTGAAGATTTCTTCATCGCTATAGTCATCGAAGAGATTGAAAGGAGTACCAGAAAGTTGAAGCACCTTAGTATCCTCTTTTATTAGTTCCTTCAGCACATTCTGTCCGAGCTCCGTCTTGGTACCTTCATGAGCCTCGTCAACTATCACAAAGTCCCATTTTGCAGAAAAAAGTTCGTTGTTTTTGTCGAATTTACCGCCTACCTGCTCTGAGCCTCTGAGGTCTTGCATCGAAGCAAAATAGACGTACTTACTACCAGAATCCACCTTCTTTTCCAAGACTTTAAACTCTTCACCATTCCCCTTCGAACCATAGTGGTAGTCTCTACTATCGTAGAATATCTTGCCAAAATCCTCAAACCAACCTTTATCCACTACAGGGCGGTGTGTCAGGATGAGGGTACGCTTAAACTTTTCTTCCTTCACCACCTGCAAGGCAGAGAGTGTCTTACCAAATCGCATCTTGGCATTCCACAGCATCTGATTGCCTTTCTTGAATCGCTTACGGGTCTTATCGATGGCCTCCTGCTGCTCTGGCCGGAAGATGATAGGTGACTGTCCTTTGGTGATTTCTGAGGGATGCAGGCTCGTCTCTCCCCTCTTTACAGCACTGATGGCCTTTTTTACGGTTTCCAGGTCACAACAGTACCACTCGTCAGCACCAGTCACGCCATCGAATTGTTTGCGTTTGATACCACTACGTTCCAACACCTTATGCACCTGTTTGTCGTTGAAGGTCATAATCATGCCACTGCGCACAAAGATGCTGATCTCCGTATAGAGTAGCTGATAGGCAATACCGGCTGTCTTGGTGTACTGACGTATGCGTTTGTGGGCCGCCTCTTGCAATGACTCTGCATTGTTGAAGAGGTCGCTGCCGTCATCTTCATCGATGGTGGTTTCACCTATCTTCAGGCAGTCACTGTGTCGTTCGTCGTTGATGGCGAAGACATAAATCAATTTTGACTTTAGTGAGGATTCAAATGTAGCCATAGGACATTATTTCATTAAGTCTATAAATCGGATTTTCTTCTTGTCGTTAGCCCAGTCGCGAATCAAACAGTAAGTACCATTGTGCCGTCGCAGATCTTCTTGCTGACAACCTGTGCAATTAACTATCTGCTCTTCTTCGCCAAATAAGGTCTGTATTTTCTCTGTTACGCCATTGCGGCAACTGTCAGGGATGACACCTTTCAGGCCATCCATCTGCCAGAGGTTCCACGAAACGATATAAGCTATGTAGTTGATAGATTTGAGAAGTGGAGCTTTGCCGAACTTGGCCTGATAGTATTCAATGAAAGTCCAAAGCAAAGCTTCGCGGGCTAATAACAAGTTGTCGCCCTGCCACTCAAAACCATAGATGTTTTTGTATGCTGTCTGTGCCCAATCCAGCCAGTCACCGCTGGTTTCTGTATTCTCGCTGACTACCCTTAGTTTCCTGTCAAGTAGTCCGATCCTCTCTTGTAGTGGGATAGGTTCACCTGTTGTTGCATCGTACCGGCTCACAAGATAGGGAGCCTCACCGCAGGTCATCTCCAAACGGGTGGCTCTCACATAGTCCTTCCATGTCTTGTTTTCAGGGAATGAGATCTTGTCAGGATTGGCTTTCCAAGTATGGTTTGCCGTATCTTCCGTATTAAAGACATCCTTATGTCCAAACCATGCCTCATCCACCAGATTATTTTGGGCATTGCAGACCCATGAGGGTGTAAACACTTCTGCCATATCCTTGGCACGGTCTGTCTGGTTCTCTTTCGATTTCAGTACACGAGGTCTGATTACCATCCCATGCTCTCCCGTAATCAGTGTAGGTAGTATCTGCGAATGGTAATCATAATCTGAGCCGAGCGCCTCATAGTCATGCGTCGCCCAGAAGATATTTTTTCCAGTGGTATGGTCGCGCAGCAGTGTATCAAGCACCTCTGCCGACAATTCCAGCAGGTCATCCTCCCTGATGTCTATCAGGGCAGGACAGCTCTCTTTGTTTGGCATTCTTTGCGCTTATAGCTAATGGCAAAAGCACTTATCGGAATCTTTTGGGGCTTCATACATCAAGACCTCTATACACGATAAAAGCGTGAACTACTCTTATCGGATATAGAGGCCCTGAGAATTGCCCGTTCTGAATGATAAGTGTCGCCCACGCTATAAGCGCAGACATTAAACACTATTCATTATTCAGAACTGATAGAAGTTTCTCAGGTTTCTATATCCACCGAATAACTGCTAATGCGTTATTTTACCCACCAAAATCGCACCGGCACCTCCACTGAGGCTCAAACATCCTGCCGTGGCAGCGTCGTGTCACGACGATTAGCCAGTACTTGATTGCAAAAGTACAAAAACTTTTTGAGAATAATGCGATTCCATGCAGAAATTACACATTATTTAAATAATCGTTATTTTGTTAATATATCCTGGCGAAGCCTGGAATTTGTAAATATCTGCCGACTTTTCGGCTTTGATTGCTACCTTTGTAGGAAAAAAGATGGATAAGGAAAGAATAGAAAACATACTCAACGACGAAGCGCAGTTGGAGAGATTTGTAGAAGTGCTGGTAGATGAAATCAACAACGATGACGAGGCATACGACAAGAAAGGCAGGCAGTTGCTGGACTTATGTCTGACGGATGAACATGCCGATGACTTCTTTATTGCAGTTTGCGGGTGGAGTGTGGATAGCCTCTTGGAGAAGTTGTAACTTCAATCTACTACTATTCAAAATCTTCGAAAATCTCTCAAAATGGAGCGGATTTAGAGAAAAGTGATAAAAAGCTCGATTTTGTGGCTCAGTTGCAAAAGTCCGTGGATGGACTGACACACCACCTACCCAAACTTATCTTGTTTTCGTAGTCAATAGTTCTATAGGACCAAATAATCCTGATGGGAGTAGGGGTGATTCTTTTGTGAAGAACTTGAAGCATCCGACGGTCTTTCTTCCTTTGGAGGGGCGTGGAGTGCCATTGCTCAGCCACTCGGGAATCTTTGCCATATAACGACCTGCCGTAGGACTGCCTGGGGCATAGGTGTATGTCAGGGGTTCTGACCATTCTATGTCGTCTGGCTCCTGCTCATCGCCTATCATGCGGTTAGGCCACAGGTTGGTAACGTCAATGCTTATGGTGTTGATGTCTTTATGGATGGCGGAGGTGATATCCAATAGGAATGGTGCCTTCCATAGAGTGGGGAAGGGCTTGCCATTGACGGTTACAGAGGCAAGGTTTTTTACTTGACCTAAGCTGATGATATAGCGTGCATCTTTCTTCAGCTTCTTAATGGTAAACGAATTGCTGTATGTCGCTGTCCCTGAGAAATATCTTACGTTGCTGTCAGAGGATGTCGTCCAGTCGAACAGAGTGTCATTATCAACAATGATGTCATCAGCGTCTTTATAGTGAAAAGCCACCTTCCACCCTTTGTCTATCTCTGTCCTGCCGTCGCTGGTCGGGAGTGAGGTTAGCAGTTGGTTTTCAGGACGTGGCGTTTCAGAAGATGTCTCTGTATCTGAGATAATGATAAATCTTGAACCGTACGGCTCTATGGAGAGTATCATGGGTCTGTCGTCTGTCTTCTGCATAGTAAGATTGTATGCATCCCATATCTCCAGTTTCCTGCCTTTGGCAACGGAGGCAAGCCGGATGGTGTCTGATACGCTTTCGTTTGTAGGATTACAGATGAACAGTATGTCATTATCTCCGTCAGTGCGCTGATAGGTCATGAACCTGTCCGTTCCCTTCCATTGCTGTTTCGTCGGCACACCACGTTGCAGGAGCGACTGACAGCGTGCCATATAGTCGAATAGTGCACGTGCTCCACCAGCTTTCCACCATGTCTGATTGGGTACGAAATGTGTGCCCCAGATGCCGAACGACATTCCCGGCTCTACATTTGTCCAAGGGTTGCAGGCGCCTGCATGGAGCATCATCCTGTTAACACCATTGCAGTAGGCTTTGTCGCATATCGGCTTTAAGGATTGCGGGTCGTCTTTCCATGCGTGAAGAGGCCAGCACGTAAAGGCTTCTGCGGCAAGCAACGGGCGTTGCAGATTTCTCATCACCTGCTCATGACGCTTCATGTCTTTCCAACCCCATGTCTCGGGCTTAACCCAGAATTCTGTCGCTATGACTGCGCTGTTTGCCTCCTTGAGTATCTTGTTGATATCGAGCACTTGGAATGGCTTCTGCCCGCCTGTACCGTACGGCTCTATCATCAGCTGCATACCGGGTGTCTTGCGTGCCAGCTGATTCATATAGCCATAATAGTTTTCTGCAAAGAGTGAGGTGACAACATCTACGAGGTCTTTCTTGAATCGTGCCGACTCTTCCTTACTGCCGATGATGTTGCGCCCTACGATGTAAGGCAGGTATGGCAGTATGTCATATTTCTTCCGTTTCAAGAACTCATCTGGCAAAACCACACTCCAATCCTGACCGCCAGCCTCATAGCTGTCTATCTCTATTATATTAAACGTTTTGCCGGCATGAGGTCCTGCAATGTCTATGAGCATCTGTGGATATGCATCCCAAAAGGCCTTTACAGCCACCCTGTTCATCTTGTCACACTCCAGCCCTTGTCCCGACAGAGGGGCTTGTGCCTCGTTGGTCTTTCCGTTTGTCGTGTGTCCGAAACGCAGAAGGCTATACCCGGAAATGTCTTCGGCAAGGGCAGAAGGAATGTTTGCTATCTGAGATGACTTGTCAAAATACTGTGTCAGGTCTATTATGTTTTCCTTCATGACAATGCTGTCGTCAGGAAGTGCCAAGAGGCAGATGTCATCGTAATAGTTGTATTTTTCGTCAACCTTTGGACGAGGGAGTGCGACACTAATAAAGATAGGTTTTTTCTTGCCTTTGCCAACAGCAGTGTCGGGCATCTTTGTTTCTGAGAACACAAGTTTCTGCATGCTATATTCCGGTGTCACTGTTCCGTATGCACTTGATGACCATCCGGGGCAGTTATGGGTACCGAAGGTGAGTCCAAGACGCTGGCACTCATCCATCGTCCAACGCATCATAGACTTCCATTTCTCTGAACCGATAGCGCAGGTGGGGTCACCAACCCTGCTTTGCTGGTCACCGCCAATCTGAAAATTCTGTACGCCAGATAGTCCAGCAGCCTTGAAAGCCTCCAGATCTTTCGTGATAGCCTCCTTACTGACAAGCCCATCCATCCATTGCCATATTATCAATGAACGCTGCCCGTCAGTCGGCGAAATAAAATCATTCCGATACCTCTGTGCAACTGCCATAACAGCAGACACACATACCAAAAATAAACACGCAATTTTCTTCATTGACCTAAATTCCGCAGCATTTTAGTTTAACATTATTTACAAGTTCCTGAGCAACAAAAAATTCTTCGACGCGCGAAGCGGCAAAGCCGAGCGGCTCAGGATTTTGCCATGCCAGATTTTTCACTTACCTTAGTGCTACGTTTAACGACAAGCAAAATCATCAATGACGTGGCAAAGGTACAAATAAAATCTGAGAAAATCACTCCTTTTGGAGGAATATTTCATGTGAGAGAGCTTTTTTTCCCGTTTTGTGGCTCCGATTATAGACAAAGTGCACTCGAAACATTCATTTATTCAAGTATTCAACTAGGACAAGAAGGTTTTTGAAAAATGAATGGTTCGGGACTGTCTTTGCCTGTCCTCCTTGATGGGGTTGAAGGGGTGATAGGTACAAAAATAGATTTTATAATCATATTTGCGGAAACCTTCCTGTCCTACTTGAATAGATGAATACTTGAATACTTTAGACACAGAAAAAAGTTCTAAAATAATGGCTTAAAAATTTGCATATGTCGAGAAAATTTCGTACCTTTGCATCATAGATGCAAAAAGGACAAAAGCGTCTGAAAATTGCGGCATGGCTATGGAGAAAATTTTTCCTAGTGCACGAGGAAGTTCTGCATAGTATAACCGCAAAAAAGAGGAACTAAGGAATAGGTTTTAAGGAAGCGGAATTATTTTTACAACCCTTAAAATTTATAAGATTTATGGCACTTAAGGTAAAGGCAGTAGAGAGACTGCTGAAGTTTGACAAGGAATCGGCGGGCAAGTACCGCTATGTGATGAAGCCCGAGATGTACTCGAGTCTGACCCAGGCAAAGGTGATTAAGGAGGCTGCTCTGCGCAGCGGCGTAAGTCAGGGCGTGATGAAGGCCTGTTGGGATGCAGCCGGTGAGGTCATCAAGGCGTGGGCTACTGAGGGTCACAGCGTGGCTCTGCCCGGACTGGGAAGCATGCGCTTCGGACTACGCAGCAAGGCTGTGGAGAACGTGAACGAGGTCAAGGCTGGCCTGATCAGCAGCCGTCGCATCATCTTCACGCCCAGTGTGGACCTGAAGGACGAGCTG
>CACWOS010000012.1 GCA_902762565.1 uncultured Prevotellaceae bacterium | reverse complement strand
AAAACGAACACAAATTGCACGAATCAAACGAATTATCATGAGGCGCCATAATATTCGAGAGATTAGTGAGATTCGTGTTCAAAAAAGAAAAGTGTTTAAAAATTGCATTTTTTATGATGAGTCGCGACAAAATTCAGCAATAAGCTAAATTTTCGGGCATCTTTTTTAAAAAAGAAATAACTGACGAACATGCTTATTGAGACAGTCAAAACGCGGAAGGGTTCAGCCTTTCCGCGTTTTTTCCATACCCGCGACAGCAGTTTTCCATAGGGTATAAAACGTCACTTTTTGTAACTAACTGATTTTTAAAAGTTTCTGTTTTGGCTTTGTTTGTACCTTTTCCATGGGTGTCTGATACATCGTAAGAAATAAAATCGTAACTTTGCATCGGAAATCTGCAATTATGCATACGAAGACGTTGTACATATTCATCTTATGCGTTCTGCTGATGGCTTGCAGTCAGCAGGACCCCCATTCACAGACAGCAGCAAATTGTCTGGAGGAAGCGGAGGCTGCTTTGGCTAATGACAGCATCCGACAGGGTGAGACCCTGCTGCGAAAGACCATCCAGTTGGCTGAAGCATCTGAGGATTGGCACACCGATTATATTGCGCACCAGCGATTGGCAGAGGCTTTGTCGCAGAGCAACCCTAAGGAGGCCTTGCGACTGATGAAGCAAACCCTGACCATCTACGAGCAGCACCCTGACGATGAGCACAATTACGTCATCCTGCTCGACTATGCAGGCACCTTCGCTGCACAAGTGGCTTATCTCAACGAGGGGTCATTCGACGAGGCACTCGATTTCATCCATCGTGCTTACGATATAGCCAAGAGAAACCAGATGAACGACATGATGTGCCAGACGCTGACCAGTCTTGCTAACATCGCATGGGCACAGGAAGACTATCGTCAGGCACTCGACTATGCTCACCAGGCAGAATCTGTGGCGACAGACGAGCTGCGACCAGGCACATTACAGGTGCTTGCTCGCAGTTATCTCAGCCTCAACATGCTCGATTCAGCAGAAAACGTCTATCGGAAGATTAATCTTGGCGACGACGTCCACCTGACATACATCGTACAAAGCAACCTCGCCAAGATTGCACTTCGACGCATGGGTGCAACACAAGTGGAGGACAGCGTGGCTGAAGCTTTCGACAAAGTGGAGGACATCTATTATAAGGCACTTGAGCAGAAAGACGAATACTATCAGGAGTCGCTGCGACAGGAAATGGAGAACCAGCAACTGGAGTACCGCTCAAAGATGTTCGCACGTACATTATTTATTATCGTTATTGCCTCGCTCATTGTCATCTCAGCAATGGTGCTGGTAATTCGCTACAGGTTACAGGCACAGCGTCAGGCGCAACGACAGCTCCAGCAGGAGGCAGAGCACCAAAAAACTCAACTGCATCAGGCTAACGAGGTGGTGGCATTCCTACAGAACTTCATCCTGGAACGTACGGAGGTTATGAAGAAACTCAACCAGAGCGGCGATTCGCTCATCTACCTCAGTCCCCACGAATGGAGCGAGATAGAGCGCACGCTCGATGCCATCGACAACAACCGCTTTGCCAGCCTTCGCGATCAGTACCCCAATATGCAAGAGGACGACATCCGCCTGTGTCTGCTCACCCGTCTTGGCATTAGCAATCGCACCATCGGCAACATCTATTGCATCTCCATTTCTGCCGTTCAGCATCGCAAGCTCAAACTAAAGAAGGACGTGTTCAGAGAAAGCAATCCAGATGTTACGCTGGAACAGATACTAAAGAATTAAGAGTTAACATATAGCAAACAGATATGAAAAGAACATTACTATTTTTGACGTGTATGCTGGCATCATTGACGATGCTAGCTCAAGAGTACGATTACATTCCTTTTGTAAAAGCTGGCAAGAAGTGGAATGTGATTCGTTCTGATTTCGACAGAGGCTATCATCATGTTAGTTACAGGTTGATGGACGAAAAAGTGGAGAAAGCTGGAAAGACCTACATGAAGATGTATCGGAGTGAGGACGATATGGCTGCGGTCTCTGACGCTGCACTTTTGCGAGAGGAAGACCACAAAGTGTATTTCTTCGACTCTGATATGCAAAAAGAGTTTCTTTTGTTTGACTATTCTTTGAAGGCTGGTGATACCTACGAGACATATTCGTATGATGAACAGAAGATGGTATCATACAAGGTTTTATCAGTTAACGATTGTACAGAAGGGCCAGAGGTTATCCGCTATAACTATAATGAGAAAGCAGACAGTACGGAAACGCGACACCGCTATTTACGGAAATGGACAGTTTGTTGCACAGATGACAATTCCCTTCCAAAGACATGGGTAGAGGGCGTTGGCTCTCTTGAAGGTCCACTGGCAAACCTCTATGATGCACGTTCCACATCTTCTATGAATTATCTGGCATACGTGGAGTTTGTTGGTGAGGAAACTTTTAACAATACATACTTGCCATTCTCATTCTATGACACATTGAACAGAAAAGTACATGGCAGTAATATGTCCACAAGGGTAACAGAGTATTCTGGAGATAACAGTCATCAGCAACTTATTTACGAATTGGAAGGCAACCGTCTGCATGTCTACGGAAAGGTGTTCAGCCAATGTGGCCCCAACAACTATGTCTATTTCTACGAGAGCAAAACTGATGACCCACTGGTCAACAAGATTGAATTCGTCATACAAGAAGTGGAGCCGTTAGCTGATTGTATGGCCCTCCATGCAACCAATTTCTACGTTCCTGGCTTCGATCCTAACATGAACTACATAGTGGTTGACAATCGTGGCGAGGAACATCCTGTCATCAACAAGACACCACAGACGGCTTACCGTCCAATGATTGAAGAAGGTAAAGTGTGGAAGGTGGGAGACGTCTCGGATAATCCTGTGAAGTTGGTTGAATATTACTACTTCGAAGGCGACACCATCATCGACGGGAAGACCTGCAAACAGATGATGTGCCAACGATATGTCAGCCCCAATCATCCCGATTATGCATCTATGTCACAAATTCCCTCCACAAGAAATATTGGGGCATGGTATGAAGAGGACCAGAAAGTGTACTTCTATGACGCGCAAGACAAACAATATAAGATGATGTATGATTTCTCCCTCAATGCCTATGATACCCTGCAGATAAACAGTGAAATTCATGTAATTGGCCCCAAGCAGACTGGAGGTTTAAAAGGCTTTAAGGGCGTTTACAGAAATATTATAGGAATAAATATAGACTCCAGTATCTACACCACGTGGATGGAAGGTGTCGGAGGTATTGACGGGCCGACCCAGAATGTTTATCTTGGGAAAGAAGACCATCCGCTGTTCCTGATATCATGTACCGTTGGCGATGAAGTCATCTATCTCAACGACGAATATGAGGATGAAGCTACACCTGAGACATCGAATGCCCCCAAACAACGCTTAGACTTTACCCATATCATTAAGACAAAACCCAAAGCACTAATATTGAGGACGGTTGAGCAGCCGCTATATGGTGAATACAACGACCAACAATTAGGTATTAATTTTGACCTGCTTGCTGAAGCCTACTTGGTACGCATTAGCGGCGAATCAGGCAAAACCGTCTACGAGAAAGCCATCAATGCAGGTAATATCGTAGCCGTCAACATCGACATCTCTGCCTATTCCAAGGGCCGTTATACCATAACCGTAGAGAACAGTCGTGAGGCATTCACTGGAGAACTCGAAATCGAAACGACAGGAATAGCAGAAGTAAGAAGTGAGAAGTCAGAGGTCAGAGACGGCATCTACAACCTTCAGGGCCAACGCATCAGTTCCCTGCAGAAGGGATTGAACATCGTTAATAGACGCAAGGTTCTTATAAAGTAAATGGTAAGGATTTCTTATGTCCTATTGTCGTTGGCATTCATCATTGTCAACGTTATCACTCTGAGCAATTTAGTTCCTTGGATTGATGAAGTAATGTTTCTAGACACATCTTACAATGCTGCTTTTCATGGCTCATGGGAAACAACAGCATGGTACCGCATAGTCGGACAACATCCATTCTCTGTCTACCCTCCACTCTACCAGATACTAGTCACTGTTTGGATGTGGCTCTTTGGTAGCAGTCTGGTAATTGTTAGAAGTTTGAATCTGCTTCTGACTTTCGTACTTGGTGGTGTCTGCTTACGACTTATGAAACGTCATGAATTACAGCTGACACCGTGGACTACAGTTCTTTTCACAGTGTTATTATGGGGTACTAGTGAAATGGCATGGACATATCGCAATGGACGTCCCGATATGTTATGCGCTCTCATGTTTGTGTTTACCATCCAAGCAATTGATAACTATCTGTCAGCCAAGTCACTAGCTTCTCGCATCGTCATCCTCATAACTTCTGCACTACTCTTGTGTTCAGGAGTTCAGGCTGCTGTCTATCTGAGTGCTCTTTGGTTCTTTTACTTCATCTTGATGAAAGGACGTCGCATGGAAGCAATCCGACTTTTTATTCTCCTGAATACTGGTATCTTTCTGGGGCTACTATCAGTGTCTCTTTTCATGTTGGCGCATGGTCGCTTTATAGCATTTGCTAGCAGTATCATTCAATATTCAGCCACGTTGTCGGGCATTGCTTTGGTTGTGCTTCCATGGGCTGATGAAATGTTGTGCTTCAATTTGGCTCCCTATACACAAAAACTGCAAGAACTAACCACTGAGTCAAGTCTCGGTGAGAGGATTGTATCAATTACAGAATACCGCAGTTTTCTCATTCTGACAATAACTGCATTGGTGGCATATATAATCTGTTGGAGTCATAGCTTACGACAATTACGGAATGACAAAGGATTCCTTGCCTTGTTATGTGCGTTATACGTGCCTGTCATTATGAATCTTGCTGGGCGTTTCACTAATTACTATCGCTGGATGGCTTTCCTTCCTCTGATGGTTGCCATAATTTATCTTGCAGCCAGACATCGATTGTGTCGTGCCATATTCAGTGTGATAGCAGTATTGCTTACTCTATTCGGAATTTGGTCTATGATGCCCGATAAACGTTGGAACTACGAGAACCTACAATCGTTTGTACAGTGGCAGCATTTCAAATCATCTGATACTGTGGTTTGTCCCTTTTCTACGTTCTACGAGATGAAGCCCGTTTGTGACACATGCTATTTCGCAGGTATCTTCCCAACAGAGTATATTGGCCATGTGGACTATATTATTGAATCACCCGATGGCGATATATTTGACCAGCGCATCACTGATTATATAGACAAGCTGAAAGCAGACACAACAATCATGCTTACCGTTATTAATCACTGCAATTATCCATCGCTAACACTTTACCATGTGCAGATGAAACATGAATAGACATATCATTAGATTGATACGCCCGTACCAATGGTTGAAGAATATCTTTATCTTCACGCCTTTGTTTTTCGATCGTCACGCTAACGATTGGTGCTATATATGGCCCTGCATCTTAGTTTTTATAGCTTTCTGTTTGGTCGCTAGCGGCATCTACTGCTTCAACGATATTCACGATGCCGAAGCAGACCGTCAGCACCCAACAAAACGAATACGACCAGTAGCCAGCAATACTGTCAGTATCCGAATGGCCTACACAACAATGGGCACAGTATGGATAATAGCCTTCGTCTTGGTCGCCTTGTGCAGTTTTTACAGTGGCTATCTACAGAAAGGGCTAATTGGGACGTTGCTATTCTATATCATCATAAACATTGCCTATTGTGTGAAACTTAAGCAGATTGCTATTCTCGACGTCTTTGTCATTGCCACGGGGTTTGTGTTACGTGTTGTGGCCGGCGGACTAGCTACAGGCATCATCTTGTCACATTGGATTATACTCACCACATTTTTGCTGGCACTTTTCCTGGCTGTGGCTAAACGCCGCGATGACGTGGCTATCTACGAAAATTCTGGAATAAAGGCGCGAAAGAACGTGGCGTGTTATAACCTGGATTTCCTTAACCAAACTATTGGTATTTTGGGCAGCGTTACCATCATGTGCTACATTCTCTACACAGTATCCTACGAAGTAGTAGAGCGTATTGGCAGCCACAATCTCTATACAACATCAGTTTTTGTACTAGCCGGTATTTTACGTTATATGCAAATTACCATAGTCGACCAAAGAAGTGGCAGTCCTACGATGGTTTTGCTGCATGACCATTTCGTGCATGTATGCATCATTGGTTGGATAGTGGCGTTTGTTCTTATTCTCTACGCATAAAGGCAAGGTATTAGCAAATGATAAAGAACGACCAACAGAAGAAGGATATTGTGGTAGCCTTTGACTTCGATGGCACATTGACTACAACAGACACGTTGATTGAATTTATCCGCTTCACCCATGGTTTACGTCGACTCCTTTGGGGACTTCTAACTAATGCTCACTTATTATTGATGATGAAGCTAGGGCTATATCCTAACTGGAAGGCAAAAGAAAAAGTATTCACCCATTTCTATAGAGGAACGGCATACAAGCAATTCACGCTGTGGGGACGAGATTTCGCCGACGTGGCCGAAACAATGCTGAACAAACAAATGGTTGATACACTTAAACGGCATTTGGCAGAAGAACACACTGTATGTGTGATCACGGCCAGCATCAAGGAATGGGTACAACCTATCTGCAATCGTTTGGGTATCAATATTATTTTGGCAACGCGCATTGAGGTGTCTCCTAACGGCATTTTGACAGGCCATTTCCTGACACCTAATTGTCACGGAACTCAGAAAGTAACACGTTTGCTGGAAGTTTTTCCCCAACGGCAATCTTACAAACTATATGTCTATGGCGACAGCAGTGGTGACAACGAATTACTTGCTCTTGCCGATACAGGATTCCGCGTAAACCATTACAAAAGTTACTGAACATCGGGACGACCGAAAAGTGACATACCTTTCACAACTTTCGGGGTTTAACGCATGCCTTCGGCTTTACATTCATCCCTCAGGCTGTTGAGGGCCTTGATGTCTGCTGGGTCAGACTTGATAATAGGTGCAATGGTTATCTTGGCGGACTTGCCGATTCTCTTCTCCACCTGCTCAATCTCTATGAATTGTGCGATGACCAGTTCACGAAATTAGTCAGTATCAGTGCTACAACAAGCACTGCAACTACTGAACTCAGGATGATTGTTAATTTTTTCTTGTTCATAATTGAAAATTTAAAGATTAATGTAAATGTTTATACGATTGTTAATTTATAAATCCTTTTCGATATAGGTGAACGTGGTATTGCCAATGCTGAACGACTTGCCGTGATAGAGACGGACGGTCTGCCCGCTGACAATGGCTTCACCATCCACGAAGATGCCTTCTTCCAATGCTGTCAGGTAGGGTATCTGTTCTGTAAACAGAATGGAGCGAGACAGGTTTCTTGGCTCTACGCGATCAAAGTCTACTTTTACTATATTGACTTCTGCTCGCTTTAGATTATGGGTACAAAGATACGAATAAGTAAAGAAACTGCAAAGAAAAATGCGATTTTTCTTTGCAGTTTTAATGAGAGAACCTTCACCAAAGGTGAAAGATGGTATTAAATATGCTTTATTTCACTTCCCAGATGTCGTTTGTTTCGAGCAGTTCCTCAAAGTTGTGATACTTCTTCTGAGCTGATACTTCAGCAAGCTGAGCGTGAACGGCATCGTTGTAGGTAGGAGCCTCTACGTCACGAATCACACCCAAGGCAATGGGGAAACCGTCGCCGTTACCCATTAGGGCGAGCTTCAGCTGCAGGGTGTTGTCCTCGCAGTGAGCATCGTGAACCAGTACGTCGTCGATGGTGTAACCATCCTTACCGATTTCAACGACTTTCAAGCCGAAGCCCTGCTGAACGAGTCCGAACTCATTGTTCTCACCAAACACGAGCTTCTCGCCATGCTTCACGTAGATGGCGTTCTTCTTACGACCTTCCTTGTTATAGACAGCCTCATGACAACCATCGTTGAAGATGACACAGTTCTGCAGAATCTCACATACTGAAGCACCCTTGTGTTCGTAGGCTGCCTTCAAGATGTCCACAGTTCCTTGAGCATCGGTAGCGACGGCACGAGCAAAGAAGTGCCCGCGGGCACCGAAGCAGAGCTCAGCGGGGCGGAAGGGGTCCTCAACGGTTCCGTAAGGGCTTGACTTAGAGACGAAGCCACGGGGTGAGGTGGGAGAGTACTGTCCCTTGGTCAGACCGTAGATGCGGTTGTTCAAGAGTATCATGTTCAAGTCGATATTACGACGGTTGGCATGGATGAAGTGGTTACCACCGATAGCCAGTCCGTCACCATCACCTGATACCTGCCATACGGTGAGGTTAGGATTAGCTACCTTGGCACCAGTAGCAATGGCTGCTGCACGACCATGGATAGTGTTCATGCCGTAGGTAGCCATGTAGTGGGGCAGACGGCTGGAACAACCGATACCAGAGATAACTGCTACGTTCTCGGGAGCTACGCCAATCTCGGCCATAGCCTTATGGAGTGAAGCCAGGAAGAAGTGGTCGCCGCAACCAGGGCACCAACGAGGCTGGCCTTTCTTAAAATCTTGTGCTGTATAACTCATATTCTTTCTTTTTTTGCAGCGGACTTTCGCGGACTATTTCTGACATTCCGTGTTAGTCCGCGTAAGTCCGTTGCTAATTATTTTTTCAATATATCTTCGAAGGCATTGACGAGTTCTTCTACTACGAAAGGCTGACCCTTTACCTGGTTGAACTGATAAGGTACGAAGCCGTCGACCTTCATGCGGAGGTAAGCAGCCAGCTGACCCATGTTCTGCTCGGCTACCACCACCTTCTTGTACTTCTTCAGTACGTCGGCAGTGTTCTTAGGCAGTGGGTTCAGATACTTGAACTGAGCCTGAGCAACCTTGTAACCCTTAGCACGGAGTTCGTCCATTGCAGAGTGCAGATGGCCGTAAGTAGAACCGAAGCCTACGATGAGCAGATCAGCATCAGCATCGCCGTCAACTTCGAGGTCGGGCACCTGGATATTGTCAATCTTCTGCTGGCGCAGACGAGTCATCAAGTCGTGGTTCTCTGGGTTGGTAGAGATAGCACCCGTAGCGTTGTCCTTCTCCAGTCCACCGAGGATGTGAGCAAAGCCCTCACGACCAGGAACAGCCCAGTAGCGGGTACCGTTCTCAGCACGCATGTATGGCGTCCACTTACCCTTCAGTTCCTCAGGAACGTATGGAGGATTGATGGCATCGAGCTGAGACATCTGAGGCAGTTTGAAGGCACCAGAACCGTTAGCAATATAAGCATCGGTGAGCAGTACCACGGGTGTCATGTGTTCAAGAGCCATCTTGGCAGCCTGATAGGCAGCATCGAAGCAGTCGGCAGGACTGGTAGCAGCCATCACTGGCATGGGACTCTCACCATTACGTCCGAAGAGGACCTGCAGCAGGTCGGTTTGTTCAGACTTGGTGGGAAGACCAGTAGCAGGACCACCACGCTGTACGTCGAGAACAACCAATGGCAGCTCCATGATAACAGCCAGGTTCATAGCCTCGCTCTTAAGGCATACACCAGGACCAGATGTTGAAGTAACGCCCAGTGCACCTGCGAACGAAGCACCGAGGGCTGATGCACAACCACTGATCTCATCCTCGCACTGAACGGTGATGACACCGCATGACTTGTGCTTAGAGAGCTCGTGGAGCACGTCGGTAGCAGGTGTGATAGGATAAGAACCCAGGTAGAGGCGCAGACCAGCCTTCTCAGCGGCTGCGATGAAACCGTAAGCGGTAGCCTTGTTACCTGTGATATCCATATAGCGTCCAGGAGTCTTCTCCTTGGTTTCTACGCGATAAACATTGATAGCGTTTGAATGCGTGTTGTGACCATAGTCCCAACCAGCCTGAATTACCTTGATGTTAGCCTCGGCAATAGCGGGCTTCTTAGCGAATTTCTCCTTCAGGAAGTTGCCTACGAGGTTCAGGTCGCGATCGAAGAGCCAGCAAACCAGTCCCAATGCAAACATATTACGGCACTTCATCATCGCTTTGTTGTCCATGCCGGAGTCTGCCAGACAGTCTTTGACCATCGTGGTCAGCGGGCACTGGATGACGCGGTCGGGGTCGATGTCCATCTCGCCCAGATAGTCCTCGCTCTTAAATTGCGCCTTCTCCAAGTCCTTCGGACCGAAGGAGTCGGTGTCGATGATGATGGTGGCACCGGGCTTGGCATAACGATATTGTGTCTTCAGCGCAGCTGCGTTCATAGCTACCAACACGTCACACTTGTCGCCCGGGGTGTACACCTTGCCAGCACCGATGTGTACCTGGAAACCAGAAACACCTGTCAGCGAGCCTTGCGGGGCGCGGATGTCTGCGGGATAATCGGGGAATGTGGAAATGCCATTACCTACCGTAGCACTCACGGTAGAAAAGATGTTTCCGGCCAACTGCATGCCGTCGCCGGAGTCTCCTGAAAAACGAACGACCACCTGGTCGAGCTCTTTCACTTCTAATTGTTCAGCCATATATTATATTTTAAATAGGTGTCTTTTTTCTATAAAACGGGTGCAAAATTATTCATTTTTACTGAATTATCCAAAGAAAAAGTGTAAAAATTGTATATTTTCGTTTGAATTACTGCAAATTCTTGCATATATGCACTTTTTAATACTCGAACGACGAGCCGCCCAGGAATTCGCGGAGCAGTGATGTGGGCGGTATCTGGTCTTCGGGTATCGGTCGGATGTAGCTTAAGAATTTGCGTAAGCGATAGGCTTCGGCATACTCTACACAGTTCTCAGGCACCTCATCTAATAGCGGTTCAGCCTGACGTTTGATGACGGCCAGTTCGAAAAGCATGGCTGAGTTGAACATCGCGTCGGCATTCTCCTGGAAGGGGAATATCCACTTGTTTTCACCGCGGCGTACCGATGGCCAGCGGCGGATGGTCTCAACTGCCGATACACCACGATACTTATGATCGCGAATGATGCGGCGCAGCAGGCGGTTGTCAGTGGTGGGTACGTAGTTGTGTGAGTCCAGCAGAATGGTGGTCAATGCCGAGGCATACACGCGGAATATCTGTTCATCGGGAATCTGTGCCGTCAGTTCTGGATTCAGGGCATGAATGCCTTCTACCACCAGCACTTCCTTACCCTTCAGTTGTAGCTTCTTGCCGCTCCATTCGCTTTTGCCTGTCTGGAAGTTGTAGCGTGGCAACTCCACCTCCTCGCCACGGAACAACGCATTCATCTGTTCGTTCAGCAATGGTATGTTTAAGGCATGCAAGTGCTCGAAGTCATAGTCGCCTGTCTCGTCTCGTGGCGTTTGGTCGCGGTCTAGGAAGTAGTCGTCCAACGAGATGCCGATTGGTATGATGCCATTCACGGCCAACTGTACGCTCAGGCGTTTGCATGTCGTGGTCTTACCGCTCGAAGAAGGTCCGGCTATCAGTACCATCTTAATGCCCTTTGTATGTGCTATCTCGTCTGCTATCTGTGCGATCTTCTTTTCCTGTAGAGCCTCTGACACCTGAATGAGATGCGACGAGTGCCCT
Organism: uncultured Prevotellaceae bacterium; assembly: GCA_902762565.1. GTDB lineage: Bacteria > Bacteroidota > Bacteroidia > Bacteroidales > Bacteroidaceae > Prevotella. The sequence continues at coordinate 45,373 of CACWOS010000012.1, read as the reverse complement.
TTGTCTATGACCTCGTTCAGGTCGCCCACGGTTCTGAGTTGCATGATATCCTGCCACTGGTGATGCTCCTTGAAAATGCCGAACATCTTGTCCTGACGAATAAAGGCACCTAGTTTCGACTGATCTTCACGTGAAGGAATGCGTAGTAGCAGACCGTCGAAATAGTACTCAACGCCAAACAGGTATATCTGCTTCGTGTTGGTCAGCAACGAACCGTAGAAGTAGTCCTTGTAGCCGTCAATGTCATAATAAGTGGTAAAGAGTCGCCCTGTGCTTTTCAACAGTTTGACCTTCGAGTACGATCCCGATTCCTTGAACATCTCAATGGCTTTCTCCGTCGTTGTCTCAAAACGATGGATGGGTATGGCAGCATCGATGATATCCTGCATTTTTTGACGTATGGCGGCAACGTCATCAGGTGTTACGGGACGTCCCAACTGCAGGTCTACATAGTAGCCGTTGCTGATAGGGATGTCAATAACCACCTTGCATGTCGTGCCGTTAGTTTCGTCGAATAACTCATGGGCTGCTTTGCACAAAATAAAAAATAATGTGCGCGTGTATGCGCGTATGCCACTGGGCGACGTGATGTCCAAGAATTCTACCTCCTTTTGGTTGTAGATGCGGTAGTGCATACCCTCCACCTTATTATTAACACGTGCGGAGATAGGGCCGTGCTCCAGTTCTACGCCACTCAGTTGATAGACCTCTTCAAGATGGGCCCCCATAGGCACCTCGATGTTCTTGCCATTGTTTTGGACTAAAATATTGATGCTTTTTTCCATATGGATTAGTTGTTAGTTTTCAGATTAATGCTGCAAAGATAGTGTATTTATTTCTATTTTCGCAACAAAGGAACGATTTTTCCACAGAAAAATTTGTTTTTTTGGGTAAAAATGTCTACTTTTGCAAAATATAATAACAAGCTAATTAAGCTAGCGTGTGCGAAATGTATCATGATAGATGTTGATCTCTATTTCCAACAGACAAAACGTATTGAGGCAAAGAGAAAATATAAATTACACAAATAATGAAAAAGAATCTTTTTATAACAATCGCTCTGATGTGCATCTTTGCACAAGGACTTGTGTTGACATCTTGCAGTAAGGATGACGACAAGACAACCCCACCGCCCTCGAAAGAGTATTTTACCCTATGGAAAGATAGCACGGCACTAAAGACGCTGAAAGCGTATGTGGAGGATGTGACCAATCCGAACTCCCCCAATTTCATCAGAGCGGAAGATCGCATCGCCACTTTCGACATGGACGGCACATTTGTCGGCGAACTCTATCCCACCTATTTCGAGTACAACCTGCTGGAGTATCGCGCCCTCGATGATCCTTCGTATAAGGATAAGGCACCTGACGATGTCCGCGAGGCAGCTCAGAATATCCGCGACTTTGTGCGTAACGGCACGCCGCTACCCAACCAGTTCGACATGAAGCACGCCCGTGCTGCCGCCAAGGCCTATGCTGGTATGACCATTGCCGAGTTTGATGCTTACGTGAAAGCCTATGCCGCCAAGCCCGCTAACGGTTTCTCGGGCATGACCTATGGCGAGAGTTTCTACAAGCCTATGCTCGAAGTGTTCGACTACCTGAAGGATAAGGGCTTTACCTATTACGTTGTCTCTGGTTCCGACCGCTTCATCTGTCGTTCGCTGGTTGAGTCTATCGGTATCGAACAGAATAGGGTGATCGGTATGGACGTATTGTATAGGTCGAGTAGCCAGGCTTCCAATGCCGGTGTCAACTACACCATGGGCAGTAATGAGAGCTTGATTCGTACAGACAGCCTGATTATCAAGAACCTCAAGACCAATAAGGTGCTCCAGATTTCGCAGGAAATTGGCAAGGTGCCTGTACTGTCGTTCGGCAATAGCAGTGGCGACCAGGCCATGCATAACTATTGTTTGGGCAACACAAAGTATCGCACCGCTGCATTCATGCTCGTAGCGGACGATGATGTACACGACCATGCCGACCTTAATGAAGCTGCTAGTCGTAGGTCGAAGTGGGAAAAGGCCGGCTATACCGTCATCTCCATGAAGAACGACTTCAAGACCATTTACGGCTATAACGTGATGAAAACAGACTTCACGTTTGAATAAGGTATTGCTCTTCAGCAATCTTTCGTTGATATAAAAATAGACGAAATGCCAAAGAAAATCGCATTTTTCTTTGGCATTTCGCTTGATATTATGTATATTTGCACCGAATTCAAAACGTAAATTTATGTCTATTTGGGTAATTTTCACGCTTCTGGGCTCTCTGGCTCTGCTGATGTTTGGTATGAAGACTATGAGTGAGGCGCTGCAGAAGATGGCGGGTCCGCAATTGCGACACGTCTTGGGAGCTATGACCACCAATCGTTTTACGGGTATGTTGACTGGTACGCTGGTAACGGCGTCAGTGCAGTCGTCGACGGCTACAACAGTGATGACGGTATCGTTTGTCAATGCGGGTTTGTTGACGCTGGCACAGGCCATCTCGGTCATCATGGGTGCCAATATCGGTACGACCTTGACGGCATGGATTATGTCGGCAGGTATGTCGTTCGACGTCAGCAGTCTGTCGTATCCTGCCTTCTTTGTGGGTATTATCCTCATCTACCAGAAGAAGTACCGCTATATCGGTGATTTCTTGTTTGGTATAGCGTTCCTGATATTTGCATTGGCGGTACTGCGTAAGACTGGACAGGACATGAATCTGGGTGAGAATCAGGCCGTGCTGGACTTCTTCGCATCGTTCGACCCCAATTCGTTCTTGACCACGCTGGTATTCCTTGTACTGGGCGGCATCCTGACGTTTTGCGTACAGTCATCGGCAGCTGTGATGGCCATTACGATGATTCTGTGTTCCAGTGGTGCACTGCCTATTTATCAAGGTATTGCATTGGTGATGGGTGAGAACATCGGAACAACCATTACTTCGAACTTAGCGGCGATGTCTGCGAATACACAGGCACGACGGGCGGCCTTGGCCCACATGTTTTTCAACGTGTTCGGCGTCATATGGATATTGTTCGTGTTCCGTCCATTTATTGATATGGTATGTGGATGGGTTGGCTATGATGTCAATATGACGAAGGAAGTCGCTGGTGCCAAAGCGTTCTTAGCTAATTCTGCCAAGCTGAGCTTCGTGCTGGCAGCCTTCCATACGTCGTTCAATGTGGTCAATACCTTTATTCTGATTTGGTTCATCCCACAGATTGAGAAATTCGTATGTTGGGTCATCAAGCCAAAGAAGGTGGACGAGGAAGAGGATTTCCGCTTGCATTTCATTACCGCTGGCTTCATGAAGACTCCCGAACTTTCGGTGCTCGAAGCTCAGAAGGAGATTCAGTCGTTCTCAGAACGTATGCAACGTATGTTCGGTATGGTGCGTGAACTACTGACACTCTCGTCCAGTTCAAGCAACAAGAAGGATAACAAGGCCGGTGAATTCAACAAACTTTATACCCGTATTGAGAAGTACGAAGGCATTTCGGACAATATGGAACTGGAGATTGCCAACTATCTGAACTCGGTAAGTGATGCACATCTGTCAGATGATACCAAGGCTAAGATTCGTGCCATGCTGCGTGAGGTTTCTGAATTGGAATCGATTGGTGATGCCTGCTTCAATATGGCACGTACTATTTCACGTAAGTATAACGGTAAGGAAGATCACTTCATTGAAAAACAGTACGACCACCTGCATCAGATGATGGAGTTGACCGATCAGTCGTTGACGCAGATGAACCGACTGATGGGGGGACGCAAGGAGTCGTTCGACGTGAACCGTACCTTTAACATTGAAAACGAGATTAACAACTACCGCAATCAGCTGAAAACTCAGAATATCACGGATGTCAACAATCGTGAGTACACCTATGCTGTAGGAACCATTTATATGGACCTCATCAACGAGTGCGAGAAGTTGGGCGACTATGTGGTGAACGTCGTCGAGGCACGCTTCGGCATACGCCAGAAAGGTATTTGATATGTTTTTCGTAAAAGTTGACACATGTTTGGAATATTTTAATTATATTTGCAGCCAAATAGAAAAAACTACTATAGTATGAAGAAACTTTTATTATTAACAGTCGTTATGTTGGCCTCAGTGCTGACAGCGATGGCTCAGGTGACAACCTCTAGCATCAATGGTAAAGTTGTGGCAGATGGTGAAGAGGTTATCGGAGCAACGGTTACGGCCAAGCACTTGCCTTCTGGTACGACCTACAATGCTGTAACGAACATTCATGGCCGCTATACCATTCAAGGTATGCGTGTGGGTGGCCCTTATGAAGTAACCATTTCGTATCTGGGTTTCAGAACAGAGGAAATCAAGAATGTACAGTTGGCCCTCGGCGAGGCTAGTACCTTCAATGTTACCATGCAGGAGGATTCTAAGGTGCTGGGCGAGATAGTGGTAACCGGTAAGCAAACCATCGGCGGAAGCGGTGCAGCTACCAACTTCTCTCAACAGCAGATTGAGAATGCACCGACGGTAAACCGTGACATCTTTGATGTGGCCAAATTGTCACCATTGGTGGCCAATAAGAATGGGGGTATCTCTATTGCTGGTATGAGTAATCGTTACAACTCTTTTCAGATAGATGGTGTGGTCAGCAACGACGTGTTCGGCTTGAATTCTACAGGACAGAATGGTACCGGTGCTGGCGGTAATCCGATCTCTATGGATGCTGTCGAGCAGGTACAGGTTGTAGCCTCTCCGTTTGACATTCGTCAAAGTGGTTTCACGGGTGGCGCCATCAATGCTATTACCAAGAGTGGTACGAATAAGTTTACTGGTACAGCATTTTATTATTATACGGATGAAAACCTGTACAGCCGTTGGAATCAGATGACGGGCCAAGAGGATAAACTGACCAATCAGGCCACCAAGACATACGGCTTTACATTCGGTGGCCCGATTGTTAAAGATAAACTGTTCTTCTTTGCTAGCTTGGAACGTAAGATAAAGGAGTATCCTGCCTCTTATTATGCTGGTATGGACGGCTACTTTATGACAACCGAACTGGCACAAGCCATCATTGACAAATACAAGTCGCTGACGGGTATCGAGGAAAGCTATGCCCGCAATGATATTAATACGAAGAATACGTCGTTGTTGGCACGCGTCGACTGGAATATCAATAACAAGCATAAGTTGACCATCCGTTATCAGCTTAATAAGTCGAATGATGAGGGATATAGTGGTGGTCAGTATACCTACTATTTCCACAATAGTGGACAGAATAAGAAAAATACGACCCAGTCTATTGTTGCTGAGTTGAACTCCAGCTTCAGCGATAAGTTCTATAATGAGTTGCGTGTCAGTGGAAACTTTGTACGTGACCCACGCTCTGTAGCCTATCAGGCCCCCAGCGTCTATGTAACCGGCGGTGGCGTCTACGACCTGGCTACAGGTACAGAAACCTTTGGAGGCAGTAGCCTTCGCTTCAGTCTTGGTCCGTACTATGCCTCTACCATCAACTACATCAATCAGGACATCTGGACTGTGGAGGACAACTTCTCGTGGTATGCTGGTAACCATACCGTTACCGCTGGTACACACAATGAGTTCTACCGGATGAAAAATGCCTATTATACCTATGCCTTTGGTCAGTATGACTATAAAACATATACAGACTTCTTCAATGACAATCCTTCACGTTTTCGTTGGAATTACTCTGATGAGTCGATTACTGGAACCAAAGAGTGGGCGGCACCCATGAATGCTGGACAGCTGGGATTCTATATTCAGGACAAGTGGGATGTGAATACACGTTTCCAGGCTACGCTAGGTCTGCGTGTGGACATTCCTGTCTATTTCAACAGCCCTTCATGGAACAGCGAGTTCAATCTGTCTTCATACGGATTGGAGAATGACGTCATTGTGGGACGTGCTCCCAAGACAACGCTGATGTTCTCGCCACGTTTCGGTTTCCGTTATTATTGGGATGATGCCCACAAATATATGCTGCGTGGTGGCGTGGGTATCTTCAATGGTCGTGCACCTTTTGTATGGCTGGAGAACGCTTGGGCTAACGCTGGTATCGAGAAGAAAGGAACCTCTATCACGCAGAATGTTCCTAAGTTCTCTGATTATGGCTTGAACACTGCAGCAGCTGCTGCTTCTGCTTCTGGTACGGCCTCTAAGCCAGATATCAATACGGTAGACCGTAACTTCAAGTTCCCACAGGTAATCCGTGCTAACTTGGCATTTGAGGCTCAGTTACCGGGTGATGTAAAAATGTCGTTGGAGGGATTGTTCTCGAAGAATCTGAATAGTGTATGGTTTGAGAACCTTGCTATCAAAGACGAGGGTAACACTGTATTTGCTATTCCTGGAGTGGCCAACTCAGCAGTGCCTTACTATAGCTATAATATCGGAGGTTATAACTCTATCGTTAATTTGACGAATACCAATAAGGGCTATAGCTACTCGTTGAGTGCTAAGCTAGATAAGAGCTTTGATTTCGGCCTTGATCTGATGGCTAGCTATACGTTCAGTCATTCTTATTCTGTCAACGATGGACTCTCATCACAGGCTATCTCAAATTGGCAATTGTATCCGCGTACGGATCCTAACAAACAGGAATTGTCTTATTCCATCTTCGACATGCCCCATCGTGTTATGTTGCAGGCTGGATATAACAGTAAGCGCTATGGCAATGGGCGCTGGCAGAGTCATGTATCTTTGACATATAATGGTACCAGCGGACACCGCTACAGCCTAGTGATGTCTGAGAGCAACTATACGCCGACATTTAATGGCGACTATACCCAGACCTCTACTTCGAATGAATTGATTTACATTCCTACCAAGAGTGAACTTGAGAAGATGCAATTCTCTAATGCTGCTGACCGTAAGAAGTTTGACGAATGGATTGAGAAGGACGACTATGCTAGCAGTCATCGTGGTCAGTATGCAGAGCGTAACTCCAACCTTACGCCTTGGGAGAATCAGTTTGACTTCCACTTTGCTCAGGATTTCTTCTATCTGAAGAATCGTGGCAGTAAGATTACACTGGTTTTTGATATTCTGAACGTGGCAAATCTGCTGAATCATGATTGGGGAACTGTTTATAGCAGTTCATACGGTTATCCAATCTTGAAGGTAGATAATGTCAAGGAAGATGCTGCAGGTAACAAGTATGCTGTATTCAGTTTTGCTGGTCAAAAGCCAGAAATAGTTAATATCGCCAGCCGTTGGCACATGCAGTTAGGTATGCGCGTCACTTTCTAAACATTAAATATTTGACATTAAACGTTAATCATTCTAATGAGATTTAAAAGACTATTCGTTGCGGTGCTCACTTTGTTGAGCACCGCAATGGTGGTAGCTCAGGATATGTCGCAGCTGCCGCCAATTCCCGTTGACCCCGAGGTACGTATCGGTAAGTTGGAAAACGGTTTGACTTATTACATTCGCCATAATGCTTGGCCAGAACAGCGTGCAGAATTTTATATTGCCCAGCGTGTGGGCTCTATTCAGGAGGATGATAACCAACGCGGCTTGGCACATTTCTTGGAGCATATGGCCTTTAATGGTTCGAAGCACTTCAAGGGCAACGAGATGTTGCGCTGGTGTGAGAGTGTAGGTGTGAAGTTCGGTGCAGACCTGAATGCCTATACCTCTATCGATCAGACCGTCTATAATATAAGTAATGTACCCACGACGCGCGAGGGCATCATTGACTCTTGTCTGCTCATCCTTTTTGATTGGGCCGACGGTCTGTTGCTTGAGAAGGAAGAGATAGAGAAGGAACGTGGCGTGATTCATGAGGAGTGGCGTCTGCGTACATCGGCCCAGATGCGTATGCTGGAGCGCGACCTGCCTAAGCTCTATCCTGGTTCTAAGTATGGCCACCGCATGCCTATTGGCCTGATGGAGATTATTGATAATTTTGAACCTCCTTTCCTGCAAGCTTACTACGAGAAGTGGTATCGCCCAGACAATCAGGCTATCATCATTGTGGGTGACGTCAATGTCGACCAGGTAGAACAGAAAATAAAGACGCTGTTCTCGCCTATTGTGCTACCTAAAAATCGTGCCTTGGTGACGATGGAACCTGTTCCCGACAATCATGAAGCCATCTACGTTATAGACAGGGATAAAGAACAACAGTACAATATTGTAGATGTGCTGATGAAGACAGAGGCTTTCCCTGATTCTCTAAAGGGAAACCTTGGCTATATGGCAGCATTATATATTAAGGATGCTGCAGTCTCGATGCTCAATGACCGTCTGAAAGAGTATGCCGAGAAACCCGAGAGCCCCTTCTTGCAGGCTTCTGCCAGTTTCGGACCGTACTTGTTGTCGCGTAGTGTCGATGCTTTTGAGTTAGGAATCTTACCTAAGGACGGTCAGGCTGATGCTGCTTTGACAGCTGTCATTACTGAAGCTCGGCGTGCAGCAGAGTTCGGCTTTACTGCCACGGAGTATAGCCGTTTTAAGGCCAATTACCTCAGTAATCTAGAGAAACAGTATTCGAATAAGGATAAGCGTTACAACCGTCAGTTTGTGACAAGTTACGTGCAGAACTACCTTAACAACGAACCTATCCCTAGCATAGACTTTACCTATCAGACCATGAAACAGGTGGTGCCTATGTTGCCTTTAGAGATGCCTAATGAGGTTATTAAAGAGTTAGTTCTACCCACAGATACAAATTTGGTTGTGCTTAACTTCAACAACGAGAAAGAAGGTGCTGTTTATCCTACTGAGGAGGGTCTGAAACAGGCTATTGCTACAGGACGTAGTGCTAAGATTGAGGCTTATGTTGATAATGTGAAGGATGAACCTCTGATGACCAGTCTGCCAAAGAAGGGCCAGATTAAGAAAGAAGTAAAGAACGACCGTTTTGGTTATTCCGAACTGACCCTGTCGAATGGCGTGAAAGTAGTCTTGAAACAGACTGATCTGAAGAAAGATCAGGTGTTGCTGAGTGCTGAAGGCTTTGGCGGTTCAGGTTTGTATGGCAATGAAGACATGCCCAACCTGAAAATGTTTGGTGACGTGATAGAAGCTAGTGGTCTGGGTAACTTCTCGCATACTGAACTCGAGAAAGCGATGGCTGGTAAGATTGCCAGTGCCTCACTATCGATGAGTGCCTATCGTCAGCAGGTCAACGGTAGCTCGACACCTAAAGATGTGGAGACCATGTTGCAGTTGGTATATCTCTATTTTACCAATATCAACAAAGACCAGAAGTCGTTTGACAATCTAATGCAGACCACTGAGGTGTCGCTGAAGAATCGTCTGCTGCAGCCGGAGAACGTATTTTCCGACTCGCTGACTTTGACATTGGTCTGTCATAATCCACGTATGAAGCCTTTGGATCTCGACGATCTCAAAAAGGTCAATTACGACCGTATCCTGCAGATAGCTAAGGAACGTACGGCTAATGCTGCAGCTTATACCTTCACTATCGTTGGTAACTATGACGAGAAGACTATCCGTCCGCTCATCGAGCAATATCTCGGTTCACTACCCTCTCAGAAAAAGGTACAGAAATCTAAGAACGTCAGTAGCGATTTCAAGGGTGTGGTCATCAACAACTTCAAGCATAAGGCCGAGACACCTAAGTCTATTGCTGTGATGTTCTGGTACTCGAAGCAACAGCCTTATAATCTTGAGAATAGTGTTAAGGCCTCAATTGCAGGACAAATTCTGTCGATGGAATATCTGAAGAAGATTCGTGAGGATGCCAGTGCTGCCTATACCGTGGGAGCTAGCTCAAGTGTCAGCAAGGATGATTTCGAGGAATCTTCGTCTATCTATGTCTATTGCCCGATGAAGCCTGAAAAGGCTGATATCGCACTGCAGATAATGCGCGACGAGGTAAATGCAATGGCGAATGGTTGTGATGCCGACAAGTTGACAAAGGTAAAAGAGTATTTGCTCAAGAGCCATGCCGACCAACTGAAGCAGAACGGCTACTGGTTGGGACAAATCAACAACTGGCGCCGTTACGGTATGGACTTCCATACCGACTATGAAAAGGTGGTGAATGCACAAACACCTGAGAGTATTGCCGCTTTCGTCAAGGAACTGCTTAAGGCCGGCAATCGTGCTGAAGTTGTCATGATGCCAGCAGAGTAATGTTTGTATATAAATCATAAAAACGGCTTGCTCTATTGAAGATGCAGGCCGTTTTATTTTGTCATATCGTAAAAAGTATGTACCTTTGCACCCGATTAACGTTAATTGTAAATAATAAATAGTCAAAATAGTAAATAGAGATGGGGTATTTGTTTTCATCCGAATCTGTATCTGAAGGTCATCCCGATAAAGTGGCTGACCAGATAAGTGACGCAATTCTTGACCAGTTCTTGGCCTATGACCCATATGCCCGTGTGGCTTGTGAGTCGTTTGTCACTACAGGTCAGGTGGTCATTATGGGCGAGGTACGCAGTGAGGTATATATTGATCTGCAGACCATTGCTCGTAACACCATCAAGAAGATTGGTTATACCAAGGCTGAATATCAGTTTGATGGTAATTCCTGTGGTATTCTCACAGCAATTCACGAACAGAGCGACGATATCAATAGAGGCGTGGATAATGGTGATGAAGATGAGCAGGGTGCTGGCGACCAAGGTATGATGTTCGGCTATGCCACTAACGAGACAGAAAACCTGATGCCAGTCAGTCTTGACTTGGCGCACCTCATTATGCGCACATTAGCTGATATTCGTAAGGAAGGAAAGGTCATGACTTATTTGCGTCCGGACTCAAAAAGTCAGGTTACCATCGAATATAGCGATGACGGTATTCCTGAACGTATCGATACCATTGTGGTGTCGACGCAGCACGACGAGTTTGATACGGACGATGAACGAATGTTGGCTCGTATTCGTGAGGATGTCATTAACATCCTAATTCCACGTGTAAAGGAGAGTATTCATTCTGAGAAAGTGTTAGCCTTGTTTGGCGATGATATCAAGTACTATGTCAACCCCACGGGTAAGTTTGTGATTGGCGGCCCTCATGGCGACACGGGTTTGACGGGTCGTAAGATAATTGTTGATACATATGGTGGTAAGGGTGCTCATGGCGGTGGTGCCTTTTCTGGAAAGGACTCTTCCAAAGTCGACCGTTCTGCCGCTTACGCAGCCCGTCATATTGCCAAAAATATGGTGGCAGCCGGTGTCGCTGACGAAATGCTTGTGCAGGTAAGCTATGCCATCGGCGTGGCCAAGCCTATGAATATCTATGTAAATACCTTCGGTCGCTCGCGAGTAAAGATGACTGATGGCGAGATTGCCAAGATAATCGAGTCTCTGTTTGATTTGCGTCCTAAGGCCATTGAGCGTTCACTGAAATTGCGTCAACCCATGTATCTTGAGACAGCAGCATATGGTCATATGGGCCGTAAGTGTGAGGTGGTAAAGAAAACTTTTACTAGTCGTTATCACGAGACAAAGACCATTGATGTCGAATTGTTTACGTGGGAGAAACTAGACCGCGTAGACGATATTAAACGTGCTTTCGGCCTCTAAGTAATGGCGTTGCAGCAAGATAGCATAAGTATTACTCAAGAGGGTGAAGACCTTCTTGATGTTCAATTGCCGCAGTACTATAGGGAGGGCTTCTTCTCGAAAGATTCCCTGTTTCATCCCGAACTGCCGGGAGGGCGTTTTGGTGTAGCAGGGGATCCTGTGCCATACAGTATTCATAATGATAGTGTTATCACTTCGATACTTCTGGCATTCTTTATATTGGTGGTCATCGCTATCGCCAACATTCACGAGTTTATAGTTCGTCAATTCAAGAACTTTTTCTATATCCCTCGTGAGGGTACATCGGAGATGACAGAGACGGGAACTGAGCTACGTATTCAGGTGTTTATGGTTTTTCTGAGTAGTCTGTTGCTTTCGCTGCTTTTCTATTTCTATACGATTCATTATATAGGCGATACCTTTGTTCTAGAGTCACAATATTATCTGATAGCAGTCTATCTGGTATTGATGATTGTCTATTTTACTGCAAAGGTAATCCTCTATTCTGTGGTAAATAGTGTATTCTTTGATAGTAAAAGAAAGCAACATTGGTTTAAGACTCTACTGTTCATTTCGTCTATGGAAGGTCTAATACTCTTTCCTGCCGTTTTATTACAGACATACTTTGATATGTCAGAGGAAAATGTCATACTATATTTTACAATTGTGCTGTTTTTTGTTAAAATATTGACGTTTTTTAAGTGCTACGTGGTCTTTTTTCGAAGAAATGTCGTTAAATTACAAATTATTTTGTACTTTTGTGCCCTCGAAATGGTGCCTTTGATTGCTTTTTGGGTGACATTGGACATTGTGGTAAAGAGTTTGAAAATAAATTTTTAGGACAAAGACATGATAAAGAAGATTCTGGTATCCCAACCTAAACCATCGAGTGAGAAGTCACCCTATTATGACATTGCTCAAAAGTTTGACGTTGAACTGGTGTTCCGTCCTTTTATCAAGGTAGAGGGTATTACTGCCAAAGAGTTTCGTACGCAGAAGGTGAACATTTTAGACTATACAGCTATAGTGTTTACTTCGCGACATGCCATCGACCACTTTTTTACACTGGCCAAGGAGTTGCGCGTAGCTATTCCTGAGGACATGAAGTATTTCTGTGTCACTGAGACCGTTTCACTTTACATCCAAAAGTACGTACAGTATCGTAAACGTAAGGTGTTTTTCGGAACAACAGGAAAGATTGATGACTTGCTGCCTACAATGGTGAAGCATAAGACTGAGAAGTATCTCGTTCCTATGAGTGATGTCCATAACGATAGTTTGGCTCAGTTATTTGACAGTAAGAAGTTGATCCATACAGAGTGTGTGATGTATCGTACCGTGAGCAATGACTTTACACCAGAAGAAGTCAAGACTTTCGACTATGACATGCTGATATTCTTCAGTCCTGCTGGTATCGAATCACTCACAAAGAACTTCCCTGACTTCAAGCAAGGTGATATTGCCATTGCCACTTTCGGACCTGCTACGGCTCAGGCTGCTCGTGATGCAGGTTTACGCCTCGATATTGAAGCACCGTCAGAGAAATATCCTTCAATGACGGGTGCCTTGCAGCACTACTTGCTGACCATCGAAGACTAATATCGGTTATCGGTTAACGGTAATTGGTTTATGGTTAACGGTACACGATTTACGTTCAGAAAGCGGGAGCGCATAGTCAGTCTTAAGCTGATAGAGTCGCTCTTTGGAGGCGGTTGCAGCCAGTCTGTGGCTGCTTTTCCGTTGAGGGCGGTTTACATGCTCACAGAGCGCCAGACAGGCGATACCCCTGTACAGTTGCTGATTAGTGTGCCCAAGAAGCGTTTCAAGCATGCTATCGACCGTAATAGGGTGAAACGTCAGATACGTGAAGCCTTTCGTCAACACAAGGACTTGTTATATCATGTTCTTCCTGACAACCAGCGTTTGTTGTTGGCTTTTATCTGGCTGTCTGACGAGCATCGTCCCTCGAAAGAGGTTGAAGGACGTATCGTAACTTTGATGCGGCGGATTGGTGAGAAACTTAATTCGTGAGATCCGTGAGATTCGTGTTCCGAAAAATAATGCGTCTCATGTCCTGGCTATTGGTGTTGCCTATCCGCTTCTACCAGATCTGCATATCGCCGCTGTTAGGACCTTCATGCCGATTCACGCCGACATGTAGTGAGTATGCCCGTCAGGCCATTATGAAGCATGGTCCCTTCAAAGGCCTCTATTTGGCTGTCCGGCGAATACTGAGGTGTAACCCCTGGGGGGGCAGTGGCTATGACCCCGTGCCGTAGGCACTCGAAACATCGTAATAACGAAACATTGAAACATTGAAATATATAATATATGAAAAAGAATTTTGTAGAAGAACTGAAATGGCGCGGCATGCTGGCACAGATGATGCCTGGCACGGAAGAGCTGCTCCAGAAAGAATTGGTTACTGCCTATCTGGGTACTGACCCCACAGCAGACTCTCTGCACATCGGTCATCTTTGCGGTATCATGATGTTGCGCCATCTGCAGCGTTGTGGTCACAAGCCCATCATCCTCGTAGGCGGTGCCACAGGTATGATTGGCGACCCCAGCGGTAAGTCGCAGGAGCGCAATCTGCTGAACGAAGAGACGCTGCGTCACAACCAGGAGTGTATCAAGCAGCAGGTGTCCAAGTTCCTTGATTTTGAGTCGAAGGACGAAAATGCTGCAGAGATGGTCAACAATTATGACTGGATGAAAGACTTTACGTTCCTTGATTTTGCCCGTGAAGTAGGTAAGCATATTACCGTCAACTACATGATGGCCAAGGACAGCGTGCAGCAGCGTCTGAACGGTACTGCTCGTGATGGATTGTCGTTCACGGAATTCACCTACCAGCTGTTGCAGGGCTACGACTTCCTGTACCTCTACCAGCATAAGAACTGCAAACTGCAGTTAGGTGGTAACGACCAGTGGGGTAATATCACTACGGGTACTGAGCTCATCCGTCGTACGTTGGGTTACGAGAACGAGGCCTTTGCCCTGACCTGTCCGTTGATTACCAAGAGCGATGGTAAGAAGTTTGGTAAGACTGAGTCTGGCAATATCTGGCTCGACCCCAAACGCACCACACCATACAAGTTCTATCAGTTCTGGCTGAATGTTAGCGACGACGATGCCGAGAAATATATCAAGATCTTTACTTCTTTGGAGAAAGACGTCATCGATGCCCTCGTTGAGGAACACAAGCAGGATCCCGGTCGTCGCGTACTGCAGAAGCGTTTGGCTGAGGAGGTGACAGTGATGGTACACTCGCAGGAAGCCCTTGATGCCGCAATCGAAGCCAGCAACCTGTTGTTTGGTAAGGCTACTAAGGAAGGACTTGAGAAACTGGATGAGCAGACTTTCCTCGATGTCTTCGACGGTGTGCCTCAGTTTGAGATTTCCAAGGACCAGCTGGGCCAGCCCGCTATTGAGCTCTTTACGACCGTAGCCCCTGTATTCCCCTCCAAAGGTGAGATGCGTAAGATGGTGCAGGGTGGTGGTGTTTCACTGAACAAGGAGAAACTGACAGACCAGAATCGTGCCGTCACAGCTGATGATCTTATTGATGGTAAGTATCTTTTGGCTCAAAAGGGCAAGAAGAACTACTATCTGCTGATAGTTAAGTGAAAAATGAAGAGTGAAAAGTGAAAAATGAAGTAAATATTTGGCGGTTTGCCAAATATTTACTAATTTTGCACCCGCTTATAGAACGGATGTCCAATGGTGTAATGGTAGCACAACAGGTTTTGGTTCTGTTTGTGGTGGTTCGAATCCGCCTTGGACAACTCAAAGAAGAGTGATTTCAGTGGTTGAGATCACTCTTCTTTTTGTCTTGCAAGTATTAATCTATTTTAAAACGTATATAAAAAAGATGGTGTTTTGAAATAAAATAGCTATCTTTGCAAAATAGAAACAAGCTAAGACAAATCGATAGGGTCATGAAGACGAACTATGAGATACGCTATGCTGCCCATCCTGAGGACGCAAAAGGCTATGATACCCAGCGCCTACGCCGCGACTTTCTGATAGAACGCGTGTTCGTAGCCGATGAGGTGAACATGGTCTATTCGATGTATGACCGTATGGTGGTGGGTGGTGCCATGCCTATCAGTGAGACGTTATGTCTAGAGACTATCGACCCGCTGAAAGCCCCTTATTTTACGACGCGTCGTGAGGTGGGTATCTTTAATGTAGGCGGTGCTGGATGTGTGACAGTGGGCAAGGAGGTGTTTAACCTCGGTTATAAAGAAGCATTATATATAGGTTCGGGCGAGCGTGAGGTGCTTTTCTCTTCAGTGGATGGTCAACAGCCTGCCAAGTTCTATTTCAACTCTACACCGGCTCATGCTGCATATCCCTGTCGTAAAGTCACCAAGCAGGATGCCGTGGTGAGCCATATGGGTAGCCTCGAGACTTCAAATGAGCGTAATATCAACAAGATGATAGTCAATCAGGTTCTCCTTACCTGTCAGTTGCAGATGGGCATGACGGAACTGGCACCTGGTTCGGTATGGAATACGATGCCTGCTCATGTGCATTCGCGTCGTATGGAGGCTTACTTCTATTTCGAACTCCCTGATGATCAGGCTGTGTGCCACCTGATGGGTGAACCGCAGGAAACGCGCCATATCTGGATGCGAGGCAACCAGGCTGTGCTCAGTCCCGAATGGAGCATTCATTCGGCAGCAGCTACCCATAATTATACCTTTATCTGGGGTATGGGTGGTGAGAACTTAGACTATGGAGACCAAGATTTTTCTCAAATAACTGATTTAAAATAACAGATCTATTATGGCAAACATTTTTTCATTGGAAGGTAAGAATGCCTGGATTACCGGCGCTTCTTACGGTATCGGTTTCAACATTGCCAAGGCTTTCGTAGCTGCAGGTATTAAGAACATTATCTTTAACGACATCAATGAGGCAGCCCTAGAGCGCGGTCTGGCTAACTACAAGGAGGCTGGCATCAGCAACGTTCATGGCTATGTATGCGACGTGACTGACGAGAACGCTGTGAAGGCGTTGGTGGATAAAATCCACGCTGAGGTAGGTCAGATTGATATCCTCGTGAATAATGCAGGTATCATCAAACGCATTCCTATGCATGAGATGAAGCGCGCTGAGTTCCAGCAGGTCATTGACGTCGACCTGGTCGCTCCCTACATTGTCTCTGCAGCTGTTCTCCCCGAGATGATGGAGCGTCGTGAGGGTAAGATTATCAATATCTGTTCGATGATGTCGGAACTGGGTCGTGAGACAGTATCAGCTTATGCTGCTGCTAAGGGTGGTCTGAAGATGCTGACACGTAACATTTGCTCGGAATATGGTGAGTATAATATCCAGTGTAACGGTATTGGTCCGGGCTATATCGCTACACCTCAGACAGCCCCGCTGCGTGAAAAGCAGCCCGATGGCAGCCGCCATCCGTTCGACAGCTTTATCTGTGCTAAGACACCTGCAGGTCGTTGGCTCGAACCAGAGGAGCTGGGTGGTCCCGCAGTTTTCCTGGCCTCTCATGCTTCTGATGCCGTTAACGGTCATATACTGTATGTCGATGGTGGTATCCTCGCCTACATCGGCAAGCAGCCTAAATAACCCCATTAACTATTCCACATGAATAGTTAGTTTTAGTTAATTAAGTAATAGATGTTGGAAAGAGTTCCCAACACAATGCCCAGACATTCGTAAGAATGTCTGGGTAGCTTGTGTAAAATAACCAGTGATTTATTTTGTAGTTTGCTTTCTAATTCGTAACTTTGTGGCGTAAAACTAACTATTCATCATATGCAAAAACTCATACTTAAGACCGCTACAGCGTGTCTCATGATGCTTATGACAACACAAGCCCTGAAACCAAATTACAAGTTAAACCTGCTGAAAAAAGAACGATAAATCGTGGAAAGAAATAGGGAGATTTATAAAGTAACAATTATAGGAGGAGCAGTCAACATGTTGTTGCTGCTCTTCAAATTTGTGGCAGGCATCGTGGGACATAGTGCTGCGATGCTGGCTGATGCGATACACTCGCTGTCTGATTTCGTAACTGATTTCATCGTATTGCTTTTTGTACGTATTAGTGGCAAACCTCAGGATAAGTCGCATGACTACGGACATGCCAAATACGAGACACTGGCCATGACACTGATTGGCGTTGCCTTGTTGCTAGTCGCTATCGGTATCATATATCATGGTGTAGTAGCTATTGCTTTCTGGGCTAAAGGAGGCCAATTGGCGGCACCGGGCATGCTGGCATTATGGGCTGCTATGTTGTCGATTATACTGAAAGAGGGTGTCTATCGTTATTCTATGATGAAGGCTCGCCAACTAAATTCCCAGGCCGTAGAGGCTAATGCGTGGCATCACCGTAGTGATGCTTTGTCGTCAATAGGTACTGCTGTAGGCATTGGCGGTGCCATCTTCTTCGGGCAGCGTTGGGCTGTGCTCGACCCCTTGGCCTCGATTATTGTGGGCTTGTTTATTGTTAAGGTAGCCGTCTTCTTGTTGTGGGACAGCATTGGTGACTTGATGGAGCGTTCGTTGCCAGATGAGGTGGAGGATGAGATTCTACGATTGGCAGCATCGGTGTCGGGGGTAGTGGAGCCTCATGAATTGCGTACACGAAGAATTGGCAATCATTATGCGATAGAGCTGCATGTCATGATGAATGGTGACATGAGTCTACGCGAAGCCCACGATAGGGCCTCGGAGGTGGAAGATTTGCTCCGTGAACGTTATGGCGAAGAGACGCATGTGGCTGTACATGTAGAACCAAAATAAATAGAGGCTGCCATTTGACAACCTCTATTATTTTTTTATTTACAAAATAGTATTACTTAACAGCCTCTGCAAGCTCTGCACCAGCCTTGAATTTAGCAACCTTCTTGGCAGCGATCTTAATCTTCTGCTTGGTAGCGGGGTTGATACCTTCACGAGCGGGCTTCTTAACTACGTCGAATGTACCGAAACCAACGAGCTGAACCTTCTCACCCTTCTTCAGAGCACCCTTGATAGCTTCTACTGTGGCATCGAGAGCCTTCTTTGCGTCAACCTTGGTTAAACCTGCACCTGCTGCAATCTTGTCAATTAATTCTGTCTTGTTCATAATTTTGTTGTTTTAAAAAGTTAATTATAATGAATTATAAATAGTTTAAGTCTATTTTCACTTGCAAATATAAGAGAATCCTTTGACAAAACAAACAAAAAATCGAAAAAAAATATGTTTTTAATGAAAAAAAGTATGTTATAGCCCATTTTTATGCATTAAAACGGATATTTTTCGTAATTTTGTGCGCGAAAAGCGAGTAATTGTTGAATCGCCTAAGAATAAACAACAAACAATTCAGATACAAAAAGTAACTCTAGATATGAACAATATACCTACAATGACCAAGAATCTCCTAGTGGTGAATGTTTTGGCATTCATTGCTACCTTTGTGCTTGAGCGCAGTGGCATTGACTTGACGAGAATGCTAGGTTTGCACTTCTTCTTGGCCAGCGAATTTCATGTTTACCAGTTCGTCACTTATATGTTCCTGCATGGTGGTTTTACGCATATTCTATTTAATATGTTTGCCTTGTGGATGTTCGGATCGGTAATAGAACGTGTATGGGGACCAAAGAAATTCCTTTTTTATTACATCTGCTGTGGAATTGGTGCAGGCTTTACACAAGAGTTGGTGCAATATATTACTTATTCGATGGAGGGTATTGCTGCCTATCAGTATGTGAATGCCGGTGGTATTCAGATGACCACGGATGCCTATATTAATCTATGGACGACGATTGGTGCGTCAGGTGCGGTGTATGGCATTTTGCTGGCTTTTGGCATGATATTCCCCAATGAGCGATTATTTATTATACCCTTCCCATTCCCCATCAAAGCCAAGTGGCTCATCGTAGGCTATATCGCTATCGAACTGTTCTCGGCGATGAGTGGTCCTGGTGATGGCGTGGCACATATGGCACACTTAGGGGGCATGCTGTTTGGATTCTTACTCATCCGCTATTGGCAGAAACATCCTGATTCGTCTAGTAGCTTTGGTAGGAGTAGGGGACAAGAGTTCTTCGACAATATGAAACGGCGATATGAGGCTCGTCAGAATCAGCAGCACATGAAGGCTGAGCATACGACCGATGCACGTCGTGAGTCAGACGAAGAGTATAATGTCCGTCAGCGCAAGAATCAAGAAGAGATAGACGCTATCCTTGACAAGATACGCAAGAGCGGTTACGACAGTCTGACGAAGGAGGAGAAGAAAAAACTGTTTGACCAAAGTCGCCAGTCGTGATTAAACAATTGAAGAAGTTTACAATCCAGGTGATTGCAGGGGCCAACGTGACAACTGTAATTACTTTGTTATTGGTTGGGTATAGCGACAGGCTTAATCCTGCCGACCATCCGTTGTTATCGACGCTTGGCATGTCATTCCCCTTCTTCTTGCTGATTAATCTCGCCTTCTTGTTTTTCTGGCTTATCTTCAAATGGCGTATGATATGGATATCAGTAGCTGGATTTGTTCTCGCGTATGTACCTATTAGTATATATATGCCCATTAATGCGAGGCAGGATATACCAGAAGGAGCCTTGAAACTAGTGTCGTACAATGTCTGCGGCTATGGCGGCAACTACAAATATGAGCAGGGCTTCGAAACGGTTCTGAAGTATCTGGTAGAAGAACAGCCTGATATTGTGTGTGTTCAAGAGGATATCGACACATGGAGACGTTATGTGTTACAGGAATATGGAAAGCACTGGGCGTATAATGATACGGTTGTCATAGCCAATAGCCCTCAGAGTTTCAATGCATTGGGAATCCATACACGTTTCCCCATCATCAAACATGAGCGTATCGAATACTCTTCATTGGCAAATGGCAGTGTGGCGTGGTGGCTGAAGGTGGGAAACGATACGTTACTGATAGTGAACAACCACTTTGAAAGCTGTCATCTCAATAATGATGACCGTGCCCAATACCGACAGATTATTAAAGGCGAGCTGCCGAGTGATTCTGCCCGTACGGGGTCAAAGATGCTGTTGATAAAACTGGCTGAGGCAAATGCCAAACGATCGGAACAGATTCGGACAGTGTTGCGCTATGTCGAAGAACATAGTCAGTATCCTATTATTGTCTGTGGTGACTTCAATGATAATCCTATTTCTTACTCTCGTCACGCAATGGCGGAACGTCTGACCGACTGCTTTCGCGAAACGGGTAGGGGTGTTGGTTTGTCGTATAATCAGAAAGCCTTCTCTCTTCGTATCGACCATATTTTTTGTTCACAGCAACTGCAACCATATAATTGCAAAATTGACGATGAAATGGACGCTAGTGACCATTATCCGATACTTTGTTGGTTAAAAATGCAAGGAAAATAATATAAAATGAACGAAAAATGCAGATAAATTTCGGTAAGTGAAGAAAAATGAGTATATTTGCAGGCTAAAAAAGCGAAATCATAAATTAAAACAATATAACTAACAAAATGCAAAACAAAGGAATTGTAAAATTTATTGCAGTCGTTCTGATTCTCGTGTGCTGCTTCTACCTTTCCTTCTCATTCGTAACACGCCATTACGAAAGTAAGGCTGCTGCCATGGGTGAGGAGGCTGGACAGGAGTACCTCGACTCAATCATGAACGAGAAAGTGTACTGCGGAATCTATTCATTCAAGCAGTGCCGTGAGATGGAGATTGGCCTGGGTCTTGACCTGAAAGGCGGTATGAACGTGATTCTTGAGGTGTCAGTACCTGACGTTGTCGACGTGCTGGCCGACCACAAGACCGATGCTGCCTATCGCAAGGCTATGGAAGATGCCAAGAAGGAAGAGGAGACTAGTCAGGATGACTTTATCTCCCTGTTTATCAAACACTGGAAGAAGAATGCCAATGGTCGTCCCTTGGCTGCTGTGTTTGCTACTCAGCAGATGAAGGGCAAGGTAAGCACCCAGTCTAGCGACAAGGAGGTGGAGAACGCTCTGCGTGCTGAGGTGCAGTCGGCTGTTGACAACTCGTTCAACGTGGTACGTAACCGTATCGATAAGTTCGGCGTTGTTCAGCCTAACATCCAGAAGCTCGAAGGTCAGTCAGGCCGTATCATGGTTGAGATGCCTGGTGTGAAGGAGCCTGAGCGTGTTCGTAAGTTGCTGCAGGGTTCTGCCAACCTCGAATTCTGGGAGACCTATAACTCACAAGAGATCTATCCGTTGCTGGCTCAGTTGAACCAGAAGTATGCTGCCCTTGGTGGCAATGCTGAGGCTGACTCTGCCGCTGTTGTTGCTGCTGCTGATACTGCTGCTGTTGATACGACAGCTGCCGCTGCTGCTGCCAATGATCTGGCTGCCAAACTGGCTGCTGGTAAGAAGGCCGATAAGGCCGCTGCTGCTAAGGATAAGGCTGCTGCGCTGAAGCAGAATCCTCTGTTCGCCGTGTTCCAGCCTGTACCACAGGGCCTGGCTATCGTTGGTTATGCTAGCGCTCGCGATACAGCTGATGTCAACAAGGTTATCTATTCTGATATCGCTGCCAGCGTGCTGCCTGCTGAGTGTAAGCTGCGCTGGGGTGCCAAGGCTGAGGACTTCGGTGGTGAGAATACCCGTGGCGACATCTTCGCTCTATATGCCCTGAAGATTACTGAGCCAAACGGTCGTGCTCCACTGGAGGGTGATGTCATCACTTCTTCTAAGGACGACTTCGACCAGATGGGTCATCCCTCTGTTTCTATGCAGATGAACTCTGACGGTGCTCGTCGTTGGAGCCAGATTACCAAGCAGAACATCGGTCGTGGTGTAGCTATCGTCCTCGATGACGCTGTTTACTCTGCTCCTCGTATCCTGACACAGATTGATGGTGGTAACTCACAGATCACTGGTAACTTCACCGTCGAGGATACGAAGGACCTTGCTAACACGCTGAACTCTGGTAAGATGCCAGCTCCTACGCGTATCGTACAAGAAGAGGTGGTTGGTCCCTCACTGGGTGCTCAGTCTATCCAGCAGGGTATCATGTCGTTCATTGTAGCTTTCGTGCTGCTGATGATTTACATGATTATGCTTTACGGCTTCATCCCTGGTATTCTTTCGGATATCGCCCTGTTGTTCAACCTGTTCTTCACACTGGGTATCCTGACATCGTTCCAGGCTGCTCTGACTATGCCTGGTATTGCTGGTATCGTGCTGACACTGGGTACCGCTGTGGATGCCAACGTGCTCATCTACGAGCGTATCAAGGAAGAGCTGAAGCGTGGCTTGGGCATGAAGGAGGCTGTGCAGAAGGGTTACTCTAACGCCTTCAGCGCCATCTTTGACTCGAACGTTACCTCTCTGATTACTGGTTTCATCCTGTTGTTCTTCGGTACAGGTCCTGTGAAGGGCTTCGCCACCACTTGGATCATTGGTATCTTCTGTTCATTCTTCACCGCTGTGTTCCTGACCCGTCTGGTTTACGAGAACCGTCTGAAGAAGGACAAGTGGATGAACCTGACCTTCGTAACTGGTTACTCTAAGAACCTGATGCAGAACGCCAAGTACAACTTCATGGGTATGTACAAGAAGTCGTTCGCTATCTGGGGCGTTGCCGCTATCGTCTTCATCTGCTCGTTCTTTGTTCGTGGCCTGAGCCAGAGCATCGACTTCACAGGTGGTCGTAACTATGTGGTGACCCTGGATAAGGAGACTCACGTTGAGGAGGTTCGCTCTGCGCTCGCTGGTGCCTTTGTCAATACCGTTGGTGAGAATGCAGGCAAGGAAGCAAACACCTCTGTTATCGCTCTGGGTACCGATGGCAAGACTATTCGTGTGTCTACCAACTGGGATATCG
Source organism: uncultured Prevotellaceae bacterium (assembly GCA_902762565.1). Taxonomy (GTDB): domain Bacteria; phylum Bacteroidota; class Bacteroidia; order Bacteroidales; family Bacteroidaceae; genus Prevotella. The sequence goes on along the minus strand of CACWOS010000012.1, from coordinate 22,058 downwards.
AGTCAAACAATCCTGAGGTTGACGATAAGGCAGAGACTATTCTGTATAACGCTCTGAAGAAGGGTGGCTTCATCAGTCAGGCTAAGGTTGAGGACTTCAAGAATCCTGATGTTCGTGAGGGTGGTTCTATCATCAGCTCGGCAAAGGTAGGTCCTGCTGTGGCTAAGGATATCACATACGGTGCTATCATCAGCGTCATCATCGCTCTGATTGCTATCTTCCTCTACATCCTGCTGCGCTTCCGCAATGTAGCTTACTCTACAGGTGCTACCATTGCACTGGCACTCGATGCCCTCGTGGTGATTGGCTTCTACAGCGTATTGTGGGGCTGGGTACCTATGTCACTGGAAATTGACCAGGTGTTCATCGGTGCTATCCTGACGGTGATTGGTTACTCTATCAACGATAAGGTGGTGGTATTCGACCGTATCCGTGAGAACTTCCAGCTCTATGGCAAGCGCGACCGTCAGCAGCTGTTCAACGACTCGCTGAACCAGACGCTGGCTCGTACCATTAACACCTCTGTTACGACATTGCTCGTGTTGCTGTGCATCTTCATCCTCGGTGGTGACTCTATCCGCAGCTTCTCGTTCGCAATGATTCTGGGTGTTGTCTTCGGTACCCTGTCGTCACTGTTCATCGCTGCTCCTACGGCCTTCCTCGTGATGGGTCGTACCATCCGCGAAGACAAAGAAGAAGTAGCTGCTCAGGCATAAAGGCTTTTGGCTTTTAGCCGATAGCGATTAGCTATTACACAAATCAGCCCGTTTCCGTTTCGGAGGCGGGCTGATTCTGTTTTCATACTGTGTGTTTCAACTAATATTTACCCATAATACCTTAATATGACAATCGCCTAACTTTCCATTAAGGTTAGGCGATTGTTGATAAAGGAAAAACCAGAAAAGTTTGCCATCATGTGAACAATTTTCCTGATTCTATCAATTTCTTTTGCCTGACCAAGGACGTCTCGAACGCCCCTTAAAGTATATATTGTGATGATTGTTGTGCTTGAAAGAATATTATCGAAAAGAATGACGAAAATTACTGCAAAACGTCATAATGGTAGTTATATACCTGTTAATCAAAAGGTTAGACTATGACGTTTAGTGTTTTGAAACGTCATACTAATGTCATAGTAATTAACGGCGAAAATGGGAAAAAGGCTTCAAAAGACGTGTAAGATACGTGTAAGTCACTCGTTTACTATGAGTTATCGAGTTGTTACTACGTAGGGAACGAACCGTTTCCACGTAGGGAACGGACTGTTCCCACGGAGGGAACGGACTGTTTCCACGAAGGGAACGGTCTGTTTCCATGAAGGGAACGATGTGTAACCATGAAGGGAACGACGAACAAACTCCTATCAAAAAGGCGAGTTATAAGGTTGTTATGACATTAGTATGACGTTTTAAAATAGCAAACGTCATAGGATAAGCAGCTGAATATAAGCAGTTTAACTATCAATATGACGTTTGACAGTAGTTTTTGTAATTTTTAGCAAGAAGATTTTTGGTATCACATTATAGTAGGTGTTCTCTCCTACAATTTCTGGTCACGTTTCACGGTTTTGGCCTGTGACTTCCACTTGTAGAAGCCGGCAATGGCGATGGCGACGTAGAGGCCGTAGAGGATAGCCTTGAAGGGAATGCCCTTTTGTATGTATAGGAAGGTGCACACCATGTCGACGACAATCCAGAATAGCCACTGACTAGCACATCCGAAATTACCAGAATTAGCTAACTATCGTGAGCGAATAGGGGGACGCATCGCTGAAGTCAGGACATCCTTTCCGCGATAATACAGGCTAGAGGCGCTGGTTTACAGATAACGAACCCTGTATATCTAATTTCTTTTAAGCATCATGAGGGTAGCTGGCTTGTCTGCTACAATATCCATAGTCATACCGATATCACCTCCAAGGATCGTTGGATCGCAAACAGTGTAGTGACGTCCATTTTTGGCTATATACGCATCACCATTTACAGGCTCATTAAATGCAACAGCAGTAGCAAGATGCCCTGGATAGTAAACTAGTGCGACATCTAGTCCTACTAAGTCGCGAACCAAATGTGAAAACAGAATGGCTCTGTCTTCACAGTCGCACCAAGGATAGAACAGCGTTTCTTCGCCAAAGAAAGCTCGGTCATATCCCCAAACTAGCTCATCATAAGCATACTGGATATACTCTGGAGTAGAGTTGGTCATCTTCTCATCCAAATCTCCTTGAATCCACCATAACAGTTGTCTTACGGCTTCTACCTGCGACAGCCCTTCCAACTTCTTGCGCATGGCAGGATATAGCTGGTCTCGAAGATTTTTCTCCAAAGGCGTTTCTGCATACATCACCCATGACGTCATGTAATCATTGCCGATATATGATCGTGGATATGTGTTGAAGAAATCAATGTAATTTTTGTTCGATGTGATTGTAAATGTAAAGTCAGGGTTCTTTCTCGATCGAATAGTCCGTTGAGGTGCCTTGCTGAGCACAAATTCCTGCTCTGCTGTCAACTGCATTGACATACTACTCTCCTTTGGCCACTTTGCATTGCATATATAAATCGTGCCACCCAGTTTTCTGCCATCCAACAGATAATAGGGTGTTTGGGAATTGGGGTAATCGGCATAAGTATACTCTTTGCCATAGATAGTATGATGACATGCAGTTACCATCATAAGGCGCTTAGTGTCGTGAACCATGCGCATCTTGTAGCCAGACTGTGAATAGAGAAATGCTAAAACCAAAGAGGCTTCGTTGGTATTCTTTCCATACAAGTCATCCACGATCTTCTGCAACAGCAGATAATAGGCCCAGTCCGACAATTTATGTCTACTACGTTCTTGAAGACAGTCATGTAGCATGTTGGCAAACTGTGGCTCTTCGAACTCCTTCATAGCATCAGCAACATCATTGGAATCAAGGCTTTTCAGCTGAACCCGACAATTATCACCGATACGTATTTTACAGTCCAAACCAAACAGATTATAGGTTTTGTATGCATTAGGCCGTTGCACCTGTTGCGGAACATTATCGACCTTGTATTGTGGTTGTGGCTGTGAAAGAGTAGGAGTAGGAGCTATTTCCTTCCCCACATCCAAATTCTCACCATTACCCATTACCGGCTTTACCTTTGCTCGTCGTGGCTCCTTTTTACCATTCTTTTTGAACAGTCGCTTTAAAGCATCCCAAACAGAAGCAGTCTCAGCGCTATTCTCTTCTATGAGAACTGGCATTACCTGCTCTTCCTCAGGCTCCTGTAAGGCTGGTTCGCCTTTGAATTCCCTCCATGCGTCACGCACGGCATTTGAATAATTTCTTAGGGCTGTTATGCGCGCCTTATTGAATTCCTTCCAACGTTCGATTCGGATGCTGTCAAAAGCATTCTGATAACGATTCTGAGCTCGAACATTCAGAACGACAACGAACAACAAGCATACTAATAATATGATTTGCTTCGTTCTCATTCCTTTACATTTGATTGCTTATCACTTCTTGCGCTACCTTATACACAGCGTCGCCTTCTTTCTCAAGTTCCTTTTGCATGTTCTTCTTCATGCGAGCCATGATATCTTTCTTGTCGAAGGCTAATCTCACTTGTACTTCAAAATTTCCATTCTGCAACCTACGATAAATCGCGAGCATTGGTGTTCCGTTTGTTAATGTTTCATCTACGATGGCATCAATCTTTTGGCTAAACTTATCAACAGTAGTTGCATTGATAGCAGATGTTTGTGAGTTGTCGGCCTTTAATTTAATAGAAGAAACCAGTTGAGTCTTAATCATCCCAGCCACTTCTGCCATAGCATTGGCACGAGCAGCAGCATAGCCTACATTGTATGTTCCTGAAGTCTGCATAGTAGTATGCATAAAGAAACGCTTTGTTGTTGCTCCATCCTCCGTTGCCATCAACTCTTCACCATATAGCTGGCTTTTTGTAACTTGTTGTTCGATACTTGGTTCGCCGGCAGGAACGGTCCATCCCTCTTTCTTCAGCTCTTTGGCCTGCTGCTTGGCGGCCTTGGTGGGTTTAGCGTTCAAAATCTTCTTGTTGAAAGCTTCCAATTCTTGTTGTTGTTTGGCCAATTCTAATGCATTCTGTCCAAATGAGGCTAATGCGGCAAACAGCATACACAATGATAAAATAATCTTTTTCATAATTTTGTAGAATTAAGTTAATATTGCTATTTTCAATCTCTGTAAAAATCTCCAGCATTATATATTTTTTTCATGTCAACCTCATTCGGTTGCCAAGTTCGTATCTTAATCTGAGGCGCTTGATGATCAGTCATATCTACTAATAAGAACAAATATCCTTTATCACCGTATGTCGTCGAATTATATTCCTGTCCTATCTGGATGGCAAAGAGTTCTTCTTTCTCAAACTTTTCCAACCATTGTATATCATTGTTGGTAAAACGAATATTGATGAACTCATTACGGTCAAAGCAACGCTCCAGATTCTTCAAATACTCATCCTTGGTGTATCGATTGGTTGTGATCACTTCCTGTCCTTCTATGGAAATCTCGCGTTCATGGTGCCTTTGAGCAGAACGACGTTTAGCCACGTTACCAATAATAATAATCGCATCGTCAGCAAAGATGTCTCTGATATAGTCAATTCTTTTCAGACAATATGCGGTCTTATAATTCTCCATAAACTCCATAATCAGTTCACGCGTTTCGTCTTTCCATCCTGGCGCATATTTGCAAAGAATATCGTTTTCTGCTATCTGACCCAGACCAAAAGCCACATTTTCTATCTTATGCTTGGCATTAAATGTGAATATCACATCTTCTACGAAGGTTTTTTTCGTACCACGGTTAAATGAGAATGACATTTGCAAGCCTCGGGCTACGACCTTACCGTCATGACCCTTGAAGAACTTGATGTTCGGTGTTCCTACGATACGCCCAGTTCCGTATGAAATTAGTTCATTGTACATGCTAAGACCATCAAGGGTAAAACAACTAGTAACATCAGAATAGCGTTTTTTCCTGATAGCCTCTATCACTTTGCTCATCGTCTCAACATCGTCAGCTTTTGTTTCTGCTAACTGTGTTGATGATGGCTGTAGATTAATTCCGACTTGTGCAATCGCTTCTGTATTTGCAGTCTTTGCATCTTTTATCTCTTTTTTTGCGGCTACAGTTATTTCTGCTTGACGGAAAACTTTTCGTCTGATGACTCCCAGAACACTTTGCATCTCATCGTCACCGCGTGCCTGACCTTTGTATTCGTAATCGATATTGATGTGATAGGCATCCGTCTCGTAACCTGGTATCATCTCTATCATTCCCCTTCCGTCTTTAGCTCTGCCTTCACATTCCGCTCTTCCATCAGAATAGGTGAATTCCAAACTCGAAAGTGGTTGCCCATCGTAACTGAACAGTAAATCTACGCAATCACCGTCACGCTTTTCATACGCTACTTGTATCTTGTCAAGTATTTCTTCTATCCTAATCGGCAACCAATTCACTAACACTCTGCCGTTTTCATCTTTGACTTCGTTAGGACGCTGTATTGTTCGGAGCAGAGAGTAGGCCCAATAGTAATATTGTAAAGCCATGTCTATCTTGGTGTTTTCCACAGCTTCATTAGCAATAACTATCATGTCTTTGGCTTTTGCTATACGGTTTTCATAGATATGAACCAGTTCCGAGCGCTTCATATATCGGCGTACTGTCACGTTCGGAGCTTCACCCAATACCCATTTCTCAACATTTGTAAGAGTAGACTGCGAATAGGTTCTGACGCAGTTCAGTACCTTCGACTTATGTTGAATGTTTCCATTGGTATTGGTTTCGTCCTCCAAGCCTATGAATTCGCTTGAAACGTTGGTGGCTATCATGCTTACTAAATCAGCCATCGCTTGTTCTGAAGCCTCAGCTTCAGTCTGTCCATGGCCGACACCAAAATAGTATTCGCCAGAAGTACGGATATAGTCCCAGTTCTGAGCTATCACGTTTAAAGACAACATCAGCATAACGCAAGTAAGTATATGTTTCTTCATCTTTATATATGTTTTTGGCAACTAATTATGTTTATTTGTTTTTTCTTTGTGCCTTTTCGACAATGAGGATGCGTCTACTATCAAACCGAATGTCATCAGACAGATGGCACGGGAACGAGGATTTGAAGGTCGATAAGTAGACCTGAAAGCGCTGATGGCGAAGTACCAGACAGTGAGTCCATCGGCCATGAGCTTTTTTGTAGGGTGGAATCAGAAGCCATTGTGGTAGCGATTGCGAGTTAAGAATATCCATCTTCGTTTCTATGATGTGAAATGTACAATCTACCATAACTTTGCGATTAGGCCAACTGATAATGTGAAAAGGTAAAGTAACTTTACGCCAAATACAAACCAACTGAGTTTCTCAATCTTATCTGTCAAATTATAAACGCAAAATGAATTTTTAAGGTCAGAATTCAGCCAAAATAGTAAATAATAGCCAAATACCAGTTCTACATATTGCAGTAGGTCTATAGCTATATATATACTTAATAATACTATAACTTTTCTACAGTTTAGTTCAGGAAGGACACTTTCGTTTCCTGTTGCCAAAATACCCCAGCACGCAGCAATTACGCCATATACTATATATCGACACATATTTGAGACTCGTCGACTTAGAGGTAAATACTTTTCTTTCAAATAAGTATTATTAAATCGTTGTTTTTGCCTAAGCTTTAATTTCAGTTTCATTGGTTATTTCAAAACATATTGTATTATTCTTTATTCTCATTTTTATGATTTGCTTCAAATTTCTGCAACGTCCTTTTATTCCTGCTGGTCCTCCCAACTTTTTTGGAGTTTTCCTAATTATTATAATAGGACGCTTTTTCTTATCTTTGTTACTCATATCTTGACATTCTATATTATTTACTTGGTAACAGGAGAACACTTAGGCAGGTGATATGATTCCATTTTAGACCATAGACAGCTAAATTCTTTATTCCTCTTCTTGTCCATCAAGTCTGTTCGAGGGTGTTGCGAGCTACGTGTCCTTCTAATCTGCGAACTTTGTACCCTGTTGTTAGGCACACTGGATGTTGCGAATAGTATCATCATCCTTCAATTCAAAAGGAAAGTACACATTCAAGATGCCAGAAACTCTTTGCATATTTTTTCGACTAGCGTAAGCCGGTGTTATTGTTTGTGTCCTGTGAAAGGCTTGGTCGAAAGCACAGGGATACCCCATGTGCAATATGAATCTGTTTCAAAATTGGATAGCTACTAATCATCTTTTGGTAAGACAAGACGAAGCCCAAATTTATGCTGAATATATTCATCAGGTTCACAGCGACTTCTTCCTGTTAAACATATCCGTCCTTGACTAGATGATTGCCAACTTTCGTAGTTTCCTCCACGTATTACACGATAAGTACCAGAAGTCGGACCTGATGGATTTATTTCGGGGCTATTATTATAATAAGATTCATCATACCAATCTATACAATACTCAGAGACATTACCAGTCATATCATAAATCTCTAATTCGTTGGATGCTTTTTGTCTTACAGGATGTGAAGAATTACGAGAATTTACCTCTGAATTATAGTCATACCATGCCACTTTGTCTATATTATTACTACCAGCATATTTATAACCATTCGATTTACTACCTCCTCTTGCTGCGTATTCCCATTCTGCCTCCGTAGGCATTCGGAACGAGTAGTTTGTGATTTCGTTCAGTTTTTTGATAAACTCTTCACATTCATAATAAGTAATAGAATAAGCAGGATATTCGTCTCCCATTCCATACTTACTTTCCCAAAAATAATCAATACCGAATATCCCGCGTTTATATCCATCACTTGGACTCACAGGTGAATATCCCGTAACTGCATACCATAATGCCTGCGTAACTTCTGTTTCACCGATGTAATAATCTTTTGTGAGTGTTACACGATGTGCAGGCATTTCTGCTTTGTCCGTTTCCTCATCGTCCGTTTCCTCATCTGTTCCCATCATAAAAGTTCCTGCCTGTACATATTTCATTCTAAAAGTGACGTTTTTACCATTTCCTGAAATAGTAATGATTTTATCCTTCTCGTTAGAAGGCTCTTCATCTTGATGAACATTTAATGTGGAAATAGTAGTAGATGTTCCTTTCCTCTTCAAATTGATTGTTGCACTTCTCGCTTTGTAATCATTAGAAGCAACACTTACATGTAAATAAAAAGTATTATTATCATAAACAGAGGATCCAAAAGATTCTAACGAAACCCATGAGGCAGAACAATCTGCTTCCCAATCTACGTTTGTTTTTATTGTTATCTCGTCATAGTCAGCCCATCTCGTAAATAGCAATGATTCACGGTTTGGTTTAATCCAAACTTCTGCTGACTGTGTTATGTTAATCTCATAATTTTGAGAATATCCGGGCGTTTGGGAAGTAAGTAGAATAGTTGCAGTCCGAATATCATCAGCTGATTCGTTTTGTTTAGCTGTAATCGTAACTACATCTGAATTTCTTCCATATAAAGGATTGACACTCAACCATTTTGGTATGTCTTCAAACTGCCATATTACATTTTCCCCTTTTATATTTAACGTGGTCTCCAGATTTTGACGACCGCCAAAAGATAAACTATTTTTATCGATAGTCAACATGTGCTCTGTCTTTCCAAAACTCTGTTCTTCGGTCTTCGTATCACTGCATGATATCAAAATCATACCTAGAAATGTAACAAAAAAAAATTTTATTTTCATATTCAATTAAAATATATAATTCAATCCCAAACGAATTTCATATCCCGTTCCCCAACCTTTTATTTTATTTGAAATATCTTCCAATTCCTTAAATACATCATTTTTGGATAGTGCAAAGTGAACTTCTGGAGTTAAACTTACACTAAAATCAGGAAGAATTGCGAACTCACATTTTAGGCCAGATGTAGAGTAAACAGCACTGGACGACATGTCTCCTCCCTTGATAGACAAGCTCCCAATACCTAATTGCGGAGTTACACGTATGTATGACGTCGCAAGAATGCCGTATCCAATTATTCCTCCAAATACAATTCCGGAAATAGAAACATCTTTATTCTCAAAATTGCTATTATTATAAATCATAATGTGTTCATTACTAATGGTTTTGATAATATAACCCTCGATATTGAAATTTGACAAATATCCTCCAATATTGCCTCCTAAACCTAAATTAGAGCCGACTTGGATTGCTATTTGTGCATATCCTCCTGTTGACTTGAAAAATTTTCTTTTTAACGAAAATGATAATTCAGGGTTGGAACTGTCAAGGTGTACACGTTTGGAGAAGTCGTGGTATTGGGGATTGGTTATTCTAATGTCATAATCTCCCGATCCCATTTCTGCTGTATATGGTGTAGTACCGACTTTCTTGCCATCAATATACAATGTGGAGTTAGAAGGACGAGACTTGATAGTCATTTTGGCAATATCGTTCAAGGTGATATTAACATCTGTTGTCTGATTCTCCCTAACTTCGAAAGTCTGAGTTTCCGATTTATAGTTAGCTTTCGATAGTGTAACGGTATGGTTGCCAATAATTAAGTCATTAATGTTCTGAGGTGTTACGCCATACGATTTGCCATCTATGCTGATGTTGGCACCTAATGGCCTTGATGTTAGGGCTAATGTGCCAGTTATAGGTGTCGGAGGAGTCAAATTAATGGTGCGGTTCTCATTTTCAGTGATTGTAATATACTGGCTGCTGTTACGGTGATTGGCCTGACGGCATTCTACCTGGTAATTACCAGTACGGAGGATACCTGTCCATGTTCGAGTTCCCTTCTTCTCATTATTCACATAGATGTCTGCATCAGAATTAACATTGAGAGTAATCTCTGAGAAGTTGGGGCGAAGTGTTATTTCTTCAATATAGTTTTTCGTTTTATCCTTTAGAATTATACGACCCTCTGAAGTGTGATAATTATTGGCAACTACTTTATATGTATAGGTGCCATATTCCAGACTTTTAGCCACAGCCCCTGTTGCATCTACGGTTCCAAACAGTTCCTCAGCTGCATTAGTTTTGCTACTCTTAATCATAACGACGGCTCCAACATTGGCAGGTTTCACAACAAACTGTAACATCTGAGTATAGACAACGGGGCCTGATGTTGTCAGAGACATTGTATAGGTCTTACCAGCTTCAATCGTTGTTTTCATGTCATATTTGTTGATTGTAGTATAACCTGCACGACTGATCGTTACAATCTTGGCATTCTTTTGTACATATACCCATAGCTCATCATCGTGCTGTTCAACAATACTACGTAAATTACCAAAGTTAAAATTATATTCCTTTAAGTTGTCGTCAGGATTGTTCGAGGTAACCTTTATAATTGCATACAATGACCCACTGCCATCTATTTTTTTGTAAGCATCATTTTTTGCTGTTAGATCAAATGGGTCTTGTTCAAAACTTGCTATTGAAAATTTCGTTTTTTGCTGTGCACACAGCGGCATAGTTACTAGCAATAGTAAAAACATCCAAGAGAGTCGCATTCTATTCATACCTATCAAGTATCAGCCTCTTAACACCTCGAATTCGGCATTTCAATTGGTAGTAATTCTTTCTTCTATATACACAAAAAAGGCGTAGGTGTCTGTTCTTCTGTCCATCCTGGGACTACAGGCCTTCGCATTGCCCTTCCCACACAGGATAGACAACGCAGTTAGCCCACGCCAGAACGAACTATATATAAATTTAAGTTATATAGAAACGCTCCACGTGACGCTTCGTTGTCATCTGCCTGTTGTGGGAATTGGACGAGTTTGCGAAGTTCGTAGTCCACAACGACAGACGTTCGAAAACGTCTTTCTCATATATAAGACCGCCCGCTCACCCGCTGCTGGGCTAACAAGCGATGCTGCAAAGATATAAATTATTTTTGAAACGACAAAGGAAAAGCGAAAAAATCTGCGTCATCTGTGAAATCTGCGAGAGAAACGTAAAGTTAACACATCTCTGCCAACACATCTTCGCCCTGCGATGAAATCTCATTTTATGATTTCAAATGACAAACATGACAAATGACAGCGTCATTTTTCCACCATCCGATGGCTTCTCCCGTCCTTACGGCTCACCCTTGACGACATTACGGCTCGTTGATGATGAGATTACGGCTCGCTCCCCACGACATTACGGCTCGTGTTTTTTAACAAGAAAATAGGGGATGGAATCCATTTAATGATGGGCAATGATGATTCCAAAGTAGTTGTTCTCTCCTAATGCTTCTGGTCACGTTTTACGGTTTTGGCCTGTGACTTCCACTTGTAGAAGCCGGCAATGGCGATGGCGACATAGAGGCCGTAGAGGATAGCCTTGAAGGGAATGCCCTTTTGTATGTATAGGAAGGTGCACACCATGTCGACGACAATCCAGAATAGCCACTGCTCCACATACTTGCGAGCCAGCGCCCATAGTCCCACGAAGGAGAGAGCGTTGGTAAAAGAGTCCAGAACAGGTACGGTGGAGTTAGTCCACCTTATTAATATATAATAGACGGCACCCCATGCTGCGAAGAAGAATAGGGTAGCGGGCAGATATTGGTTGCGTGGCATGAAGATGATAGGCAGTGGTTCCTTCTTCTTGCGCGTCTTCTTGAACTTCCACACGTAGAAGCCGTAGAGTGCCGCAAAGGTGTAGTAGCACGCCATACCCGAGTCGCCATAGAGCCCGTGGCTCCAATAGAGGTAGATGTCGAGTGCTGGCATGATGATGCCTATCACCCATACAGCGATGTGAGCACGATACTCGAACCATATATATAATAGTCCGAGTATCGTGGTAAACAGGTCGAGCCAGTGAGATTGCAAGAAATCTGCCATAAATAGTCCGTATTAGTCCGCGTAAGTCCGCTGCTAAAAGCGAAGCGTAATGTTGCCCATCATGGTGAAACCGGCTGACGGCATATAGCCTATCTGGTAATAGCGGTTGTCGTTGGGGTGTGAACCGCTGAGGATGGCTGAGTAAACCCAGCCGCCTGCGGCATAGTGACGGTCGAAGATGTTGTTCAACGACAGTCCGAAGACAGCCTCCTTGAAGAACTTATCACTTATCACTTTTAACTTATCACTACTGAGCGTATAGCTAATGTTCACGTTCGAAACACTGAATGAGGGCAGTGAACGGTCCTTGCACTCCGTGTTGTCAAGATACTGGCGCGAGACGAAGTTGGTGTGCCATACGGCCTGAATGCCACGCCAGTGGAAGTTGACGAAACCGTTGAGCAGCGTTGATGGCGAGAAGGCCAGCGTCGAATTGTCGTAGTGGATGGTCTCGAAGTCGCCCCAGTCCACCTGTACCTTCTCGTCGAAGTCCTTGATGCGGTTCTTGCTAAGGGCAGCGTTACCCTCGATGGTGAGCCACTTAGTCACATCAACACCTGCCTGCAACTCTACGCCCAGACGGTAAGAGTCCTTGATGTTCGTGGTCAGGTTCTCGCCGATTTCCGTTACCTCACCTGTCTGTACGAACTGGTCAGTGTAGTTCATGAAGTAGCCATTGATGCCAAAGCGCCATGTTTTGGCATTCAGCGTGTATCCTAACTCGTAGTCTGTCAGCTTTTCGGCATTGGGGGCAGGGTAAATGAAGTTGTCGGTGAAGTTGTTACGCTCTGGCTCACGATGGCTGATGGCCACAGAACCATAGACGCGATGCGGACCACTATGCCAAGAGAATCCTGCCTTGGGATTGAAGAAATGGTAGTGCTTGTCAATGTCAAGCATGTGCTTCTGGATAACGCCGTTGTCATCGGTATAGTACTTGTCGTTATAGCCGCTGGTCTGGAAACCTACGTGACGGTACTGCATGTCGGCAAAGACCGTCCACTCCTTATTAATATTATAGGCCGCCTTTAGGAAGATGTTGCCGTCTTGTTTATGGGCTGGTGAGTCATAGTACTTGTATCTGCCATCCTGAAGCAGCAAGTCGCTTAATTCGCGGTTCTCGATGTATGTCAGGTATCCGAAGTGGTAGCCGTCGTAGTTCTGCACGGACAGTCCGCCGATGATGTCCCAGCTGTCGTCCTTGTAGTTGGCATTCCACACGAGACCGTAGGTGTGCTGTTCCAGTCCCTTCTTGCGGACGAAGTCCATTTTCTTATGCTTCTTGCCGTTGCTGTCGATGAAGTTCTCCAGTCCATATTTCGCCAACTTGTTCTTGTAGCGGAACTCCTCGTAGTAGCCGTAGCCGTAGGTGTAGTGCAGCGAGGCTGTTGTGGACCAGTGCTCGTTGATGTCCCAAGCCGTCGACAGGATGTTGTGGTTCTGCCAGAAGTTGTCGGTAGTCTTGTCCCACAGCGAACCATCAGCCATTTTGTAACGCTCCGTCTGATAGCTGCCATCTGCATTCCGAACGAAGAGACCGTTCTCGTCAGTAACCAGACGCTCGTAGAGTGAGTTGTACTTGCCCAGACCAGCGTTGCGCAGGTCGTCATAACTCTTGATGCCTGTTGCAGTGGTGTATGCCCACGAGCCGTCGTCATAGCAGCCGTCCATCAGACTGTAGTCGTTGTTGCCTGCCGTCACACCGTTCCACGCCTGACCCGTACGCTCGAAGTTGCCGATATTCTTGTATCGGACCACCATATTGTCAGATACAAGATAGGTCAGACCACCATAGTACGAACCACTGCGGGCACTGGTGCCGTTCAGATAGCCGTCAGTGGCAGTGGTGTGGTAGGCACCATCTAGGATGAGGTGCTTCCACAGCAATCCTGTCGAGAATTTGCCGCCCACGTTGTAGGTGTTCAGCGAACCGTACGATGCAGATAGTTCCAGTGTGGGCGTCTGTGAGGGTGTGGCACTGGCCAGTGCTACCGTTCCGCCGAAAGCTCCGTCGCCATTGGTTGACGAACCCACGCCGCGCTGTATCTGTGCAGAGCCCAGCAGCGATGCGTAGGAATTCATGTTGGCCCAGAACACGCACTGGTCTTCGGGCGAATTCAAGGGTACACCGTCCAGAGTCACGTTGATACGTGAGTCGCCAGCACCGCGAATACGCATGTGGGTCGTTCCGATACCCAGTCCACTCTCACCCCATGCCATCACACCCGGCGTTTGCGAGAACAGCATGGGCAGTTCTTGTCCGGTCTTCGAAAAATTGCCCAACTCGGCCTTTTTGATGTTCGTCACGGCAAACGGCGCATTCTTCTGTGCACGCACGCCTTTTACTACTACTTCCTGTAACTGCTCTACCTGTGTCGAGTCGTACAGTGCCTTCTTGTTTTGTGCATTCACATTAACTGTCATCATCAGTGCGACAGCAGTCATCACTAAAAACAATTTCTTTTTCATTTTTTACCTTATTTAATTAATAATAAAAATAAGGGGACTTTGTGTGCAATTATACCTTATCATCCCTGCGTCGGCATTATCCGTATCAGGTTTCGAGGGTATCATCTCAGCCCACACTCGTGAGCACCCCTTGAAAAGTTTTTTCAAATCGGGTGCAAAATTACATCAATTTAAGCGAAATACCAAGAGATTTTGTATTTTTCTTTTGTATTGTCAGAATAATGTCGTATCTTTGCACCTACGCTTATTATAATTGATACAATGACGAACAAGATATTTCGTAAGGCAGGTGTCCGTGTCTGTTTCTCAGAGTTTGCTGGTGCTGGTGGTGTCAGCGAGTATCATGTGATGATACATGCAGAAGACTGTATGGCTCCGTATCAGCAGCAATTGAATGCTGTGCTTGACGCCTATCACCACCTAATAACAGAGGAGTTGAAGGGTGCTGTAGCCGTATTCAAGCGCTATTTCCTAAGCGATGCAGCCAATCAGGCCGATGACGTGATAGCCAGCGACATGAGCGACTGTGCCAAGAGCATCATTGAGCAGGCTCCGCTTGACGGAACGAAGATAGCCCTGTGGGTCTATCTGATGACGGATGTGACCACACGTCAAACTGATAGCGGTCTGTTTCAGGCGTCTCACGGCAGCTACTGTCATCTGTGGAATGCTTCGGCATTTAACCTTGCTGCCAATTCGGAACACCAGATGCGTCTGCTCTTCAATGAGTATGTCATGCAGTTGGCCCACGAGGAGTGTACGTTGGCCGATAACTGTATCCGTACGTGGCTGTTTGTCAACGATATCGACCTGAACTACGGTGGGGTGGTGCGAGCCCGTAATCAGGTATTCTTTACCCAAGGTCTGACGCCGAATACCCATTTCATTGCCTCGACAGGAATTGCTGGCCGACAGCAAGACCCCAATGTGTTGGCACAGATGGACAACTATGCTGTCAAAGGTATTAGTCAGGAACAGGTACATTATCTATATGCACCAACACACCTGAATCGTACCAGCGACTATGGCGTCAGCTTCGAGCGTGGCACCTATGTGGACTATGGTGATCGTCGACATGTGTTTATTTCTGGTACAGCCAGTATTGACAACAAGGGTCGCATCGTGCATCCGAAAGATGTGGTTCAACAGACCCACCGCATGTGGGAGAATGTGGAAACGTTGCTTGCTGAGGCTGGCTGCAGCTATGACGAGGTGGGCGTGATGGTGGTTTACCTGCGCGACCCGTCCGACTATGCCGTTGTCAGCAAACTATATGAGGAAC
This sequence comes from uncultured Prevotellaceae bacterium, assembly GCA_902762565.1. Classification (GTDB taxonomy): domain Bacteria; phylum Bacteroidota; class Bacteroidia; order Bacteroidales; family Bacteroidaceae; genus Prevotella. The sequence continues at coordinate 6,487 of CACWOS010000012.1, read as the reverse complement.
GTTTCCCAGACAAACCCTATGTCATTGTGCTAGCTCCTGTCTGTCGCCCAGGTTGGCTTGTTGAGATGGAATGTATGGCAGTGAAAGCACAGCAGAACGACGCTTTCCCTGCATTATAATAAAAAAGGCTTGCAATCGTCAATGGATGCAAGCCCTTTATAGTCTTATTTCTTATCATACGCATGCAGCGGATAGTCTGTGGTGAAGTGCAGTCCGCGGCACTCCTTACGTTCCAGTGCCCAACGGGTGATAAGGTAACCCACGTTAATCATGTTGCGCAACTCGCAGATGTCGCGTGAAGCTTTTACACGCTTAAACAGACGTTCCGTTTCCTCATAGAGCATGTCCAGACGGTCCCAAGCACGGTGCAGACGCAGGTCTGAGCGCACAATACCCACGTAGTTTGACATAATCTGGTTCACCTCCTTGACACTTTGCGTTATCAGCACTTTCTCCTCATTGGTCATAGTACCTTCATCGTTCCACTGGGGTACCTTGTCATTATAGTCGTATAGGTCGATATGCTTCAGTGAGTCCTTAGCAGCAGCATCGGCATAGACCACAGCCTCAATGAGTGAGTTCGAAGCCAGACGGTTGCCACCATGCAGACCCGTACACGAGCATTCGCCAAGGGCATAGAGGCGCTCAATGCTTGACTGTCCGTTCAAGTCAACCTTGATACCACCACACATATAGTGGGCTGCAGGACGCACGGGGATATAGTCGGTGGTGATGTCGATGCCTATTGAGAGACATTTCTGATAGATATTGGGGAAGTGGCGTTTGGTTTCGGCAGGATCCTTATGGGTAACGTCCAGACAGACGTGGTCCAGTCCGTGAATCTTCATTTCCTTGTCAATGGCGCGCGCCACAATGTCACGTGGTGCCAGCGACAGACGCTCGTCATATTTCTCCATGAATGTTTCGCCATTGGGCAGTTTCAGAATGCCGCCGTAGCCGCGCATGGCCTCAGTGATAAGGTAGGCAGGGTGCGTCTCCTTGGGATTATGCAGTACGGTAGGATGGAACTGCACAAACTCCATGTCTGCCACCGTTCCTTTGGCACGATAGACCATAGCCACACCATCGCCTGTGGCAATGACAGGATTCGAGGTTGTCATATAGACGGCACCGCAACCACCCGTACACATGACAGTAACTTTCGATAGGTACGTGTCGACTTTCTGTGTTTTGGGGTTCAGCACATACGCACCGTAGCACTGGATGTTGGGTGAACGGCGTGTGACGCGGACGCCCAGATGGTGCTGGGTAATAATTTCTACGGCAAAATGGTTCTCTTTGATGTCGATATTGGGATTCTGGCGTACGGCTTCCATCAGTCCACGCTGTATCTCGGCACCCGTATCGTCAGCATGGTGCAGAATGCGGAATTCTGAGTGGCCGCCCTCACGGTGCAGGTCAAACTGTCCGTCGTCCTTTCGGTCGAAGTTGACGCCCCACTTGACGAGTTCTGCTATCTGCTCTGGCGCATTTTTGACTACCTGCTCTACGGCTTTCTGGTCGGAGATATAGTCACCGGCTATGATGGTGTCGGCAATATGCTTGTCGAAGGTGTCGACCTTCATATTGGTCACGCTAGCTACGCCGCCCTGTGCAAATGAGGTATTAGCCTCGTCGAGCCCTGCCTTACATATCATGCATACCTTGCCCTTGTTGGCGTTAGCCACTTTCAGGGCGTAACTCATGCCAGCCACGCCAGCACCGATGATGAGGAAATCGTACTTATAAACCATACTTGTATCAATATTTGTGCGCAAAGATAATAAAAAGTTTAGAGTTTTGTGATTAAAGTTTGAAGAAATTTAGTAATTTTGTGCACAAAAACATAAAAAGGTTGAGAATGACGCATATTCGCTCTTTATTATTTATCATTTATTCTTTATCATTCAGCTACGCAGTAGCGCAAGTAGACAGCTTGCGCATCAAGCTTGACTCGTTGTTGCGCGACCCCCTTTTTGAAACCACACAGGTAGGCATGATGGTCTATGACCTCGATGCCGATAGCGTGCTCTTCCAGTATCAGGCCCGTCAGCTGATGCGTCCTGCCTCGACCATGAAGCTGGTGACGGCCATTACAGCTCTCGACCGCTTGGGTGGGTCATACGAGTACCAGACGCGCATCTTCTATACGGGCACCATAGCTGACTCCACATTGACTGGTAACCTGTATTGCGTGGGTGGTTTCGACCCATCGCTGACAACTGATGACGTGGCCGTGATAGCTGAGAGTATTCGTCAGGCTGGTATCACGAGGATTGTCGGTAATATCATTGGCGACAAACAGATGAAGGAAGTACTCGACTATGGTGAAGGCTGGTGTTGGGATGATGATAACCCCATGCTGATACCTCTGTCCATTGGTCGCAAGGACATTTTCCTAACCACGTTGCGCAAGGAACTGGAACGTCAGGGTGTCAATGTCGCTGATGTTCGTCTAGGTGGCGATGGTGTGATGCCGTCAGGTGCACGCCACTTGAGTACCTATCGTCATAGCATCGATGTCATCCTGAACCGTATGCTGAAGGAGAGCGACAATTTCTATGCAGAATCGATGTTCTATCAGACTGCAGCGTCTAGTGGGCACCGTCCTGCCAAAGCTAGTGACGCCCGTACGCTGACTAAGCAGTTGATCAAACGCTTGGGATTGGGCGACAATCCTTATCGTATAGCAGACGGTTCAGGCCTGTCGCTCTACAATTATATTTCGCCTGAACTCTTGGTACGCCTCTTGCGCTATGCCTATAGTAAAACGGAACTCATCGAGCACCTGTTGCCTGCCCTGCCGATAGCTGGTGTGGATGGTACATTGAAGAAACGCATGACGGAGGGCAATGCCTGTGGCAACGTGCTGGCCAAAACGGGTACGTTGTCTGGTATTTCGTCGTTGGCAGGCTATCTGACTACTGCCGATGGGCGCCAACTATGCTTTGCCATCATCAATCAAGGCGTCATGCGCAATAAGGACGGTAAAGACTTCCAGGACCGCGTATGTACGGCCTTATGTGAATAAGATATGGACGAAAACAGATATATCACACTGCTTGAAGAGCATGATGTCAAGCCTACGGCCAATCGTCTGATTGTGCTTCGGACGTTGGATGCTGCAGGGCGTCCCATGTCGCTCAGTGAGTTGGAGTATAAGATCCTGACCATCGATAAGTCAGGCATATTCCGTACGCTCTCATTGTTTCGCGAACAACACTTGGTACATGTCATAGAAGATGGTGGCGATGGTGTGCGCTATGAGCTATGCCACAGTCATCACGACGGTATTGACGATGATTTGCACGTCCACTTTTATTGTGAACAATGCCAAAAGACCTACTGTCTTGACCATATCCCAGTGCCTGATGTCGACCTGCCAGAAGGCTTCGTCATGTCGTCTGTCAACTATATGGTAAAAGGCATTTGTCCCCATTGTGCAACTGCCAGACACCGTACATAAGTAAAAATTAATCTATATCAAGCCGAGAAAACTTTTTTTGATGCAGGTCAAAGAAACCCCTGTTTTCAGTGCTTTCCCCACAAAACTTTATTCGTCGTAACGAAAATCATCGTAACTTTGCATCGTCAAAAGTTAATAAAACCTCAAGCGAGAGGTTACTATATAAATAAGGATAACAAGAAATTTAATTAAAGTTAGAGAAAGGTAAAAAGATTATGATGTTAACAATGTTTTCACTGGCCGTTGAGGCCGTTGCAGTGGCAGAGGCCATGTATATCTGCAACAGGATTCATCTCGAGAGAAAGTAAGAAAAGTAGTTAGTAAAGTGAATAATTAGTGCCGCAGATTTTTCTATCTGCGGTTTTTTTTGTACTTTTGCAGGCATGAAACAAGTACGACCAAAGAAGAATCTCGGACAGCATTTCCTGACCGATTTGTCTATAGCCCGTCGCATTGCCGATACGGTAGATGCCTGTCCTGACCTGCCAGTATTGGAAGTCGGCCCTGGCATGGGTGTCATGACGCAGTATCTGGTAGAGAAGCCCCGTCCTTTTAAGGTGGTGGAGATTGACCGTGAGAGTGTGGCTTATCTGAACGAGCACTTTCCTAAGTTGCGCGAAAACATCCTAGGCGAGGACTTTCTTCGTATGGACCTGCGCGAAGTCTTTGGCGGACAGCAGTTTGTGTTGACGGGCAATTATCCCTACGACATCTCGTCGCAAATCTTCTTTAAGATGCTCGACAATCGCGACCTCATCCCTTGTTGCACGGGCATGATACAGCACGAGGTTGCTGTACGCATGGCCTCACAGCCTGGCAATAAACAGTATGGTATCCTGTCAGTATTAATTCAGGCGTGGTACAATGTGGAGTACTTGTTTACCGTTGAGCCCACCGTGTTTAATCCGCCTCCTAAGGTGATGAGTGCCGTTATCCGCATGACGCGCAACGACGTACAGCAGCTAGGATGTGACGAACAGCTCTTTAAACGAGTGGTGAAGACGGTGTTCAACCAGCGTCGTAAGATGTTGCGTGTGTCGTTACGTCAGATTTTCGACGCCCAACATCCTGCCAGCGAAGGCTTCTTCCAAAACGACATCATGACGCGTCGTCCTGAACAGCTTTCCATTCCGCAATTCGTTGAACTGACCAATATGGTGGGTGAAGAGTTGGCGAAGGGCTAGAGGTTGTTGTCGCGAATAATCTGACCGCGTACTACTTTCTCAACAACCTCTGGGAAATACTTCATTTCCAACTGATGTTCCTTCTCGGCTATATCGTCCACGGTGTCCTCTGGACTTAGTGCCACACGGTATTGGGCCACGATTTCGCCAGAGTCACAGACGGGAGTCACGTAGTGTACTGTCATGCCTGTTTCACGCTCACCAGCGGCTTTCACTGCCTCGTGCACGTGGTGTCCCCACATACCTTTTCCGCCATACTTCGGCAATAGGGCAGGGTGCAGGTTGACGATACGTCGTGGGAAGGCCTTGATGAGAAAATCAGGTATCAACGGCAAGAAGCCTGCCAGAACGATGAATTCTATCTGGTGCTCGCCTAGTAGTTGAAGCATGTAGGCCTCGTCGTTCAGTTGCGCTTTGGGTACTACTGCGGTTGCTACACCCAGATTCTGAGCCCTGGTCAGTGCGTAGGCATCAGCCTTGTTGCTGATGACGAGTTCGCAATTGATCTCGTTGCTACCCATGAAGTAGCGAATCAGATTTTCACAGTTTGTGCCACTTCCTGACACGAATATGGCGATATTAATTCTCATTGTTCTTCCGTTTGTGGGGGACAAAGGTACGAAAAAAAAATGAATTACCGATTGCGGAAGCAAATTTTTCACTTTTCACTTTTCACTTTTCACTTTATTTCGTATCTTTGCAGTCGCAATGAAGATGGGTAATGTGATATTGAAGATACTGATGCCGCTGCTGCTGGGCGCGGGCATCCTCTACTGGATGTACCGTGGCGAAGACTGGCAGACCATCCTGCACGTCATGACCGACGAGATGGACTGGACGTGGATGCTGCTCTCGTTCCCCTTTGGCATACTGGCTCAGATGTTTCGTGGCTGGCGCTGGCGTCAGACGCTGGAACCCGTGGGCGAACAGCCCCGCTCTTCGGTGAGCATCCATAGCATCTTTGTGTCGTATGCCGCCTCGCTGGTGGTGCCTAGGGTAGGGGAGTTTACGCGTTGCGGTGTGCTGAATCGCTACGACGGTGTGTCCTTCCCTAAGGCGCTGGGAACGGTGGTTACCGAGCGTGCCATTGACTCACTACTAGTGATGGGCATCACGGGACTTGTGTTGTTGTTGGAGATGAGTACCTTCGGCATGTTTTTCCGTAAGACAGGCACCAACCTGCAGTCTATCCTCGACGGATTCTCGTGGGCGGGCTATCTGGTGGTAGCCATCTGCGGCCTCGCCATCCTTATACTGCTGCATTTCCTGTTGCACAAGCTCTCTATCTATGATAAGGTTCGTGCAACGCTGACGGGCATTTGGCAGGGTGTCATCTCGCTGAAGGACGTGCGCAACATCCCGTTGTTCGTCCTTTTCACGCTGGCCATTTGGGTCAGCTATTTCCTGCACTACTACCTCACCTTCTTCTGCTTCGACTTCACAGCCGACTTAGGGATAGGTTGTGCCCTCGTTACCTTCATTGTCGGCTCCCTAGCCGTCATCGTCCCTACGCCCAACGGTGCTGGTCCCTGGCACTTTGCCGTCAAGACGATGCTCATCCTTTATGGTGTGGCTGACGAAAAAGCGCTTTATTTCGTCCTTATCGTCCATACCGTCCAGACCCTCCTCGTCGTTGCCCTCGGCATCTATGCCTGGCTCGCTCTGAACTTTACGAAAGTAAGAAGACATTGAATTTTACCCTCACATGCTCACATCAGGGGCCTTAAACCCTTATGTGCAGGGCATTTGAACGACGTGAGGGATAAGCAATGTCCCTCACGTTACCCTCACATTTTGGGTCACATTCACTGTAAGCGTATCCGCTTTGACGCCTTGC